>JAUIEL010000037.1 GCA_030428825.1 bacterium | reverse complement strand
GAGGCGGAGCGGACGCGGGAGATCGGCGGGCGCCTGCGGGGGGCGCGGTTCGCGCTCGGGGCGACCTCGCGCGCTCGGCTCGAGCCGTGCGCCGACGCGGCGGCGCTCGCGCGCGCGGCGGCGGACGCGGACGGCGGCGAGGACGGGGCGCCGGTCGCGATCTGGTCGGGGACGCGAGAGGGGCTCCGCCACCTGCTCGACGCGGGGGCGGCGGACGGGCGGTGGGTGCTCGAGCCGGCGCCGCTCCTCCCGGTCTGGAGCGAGCCGGAGGACGAGGGGCCGCTGGCGGCGGTCTTCGCGCGGGTCGACGACGTCGACGGCGCGGCGGTCCGCGGCGGCGGGTTCGCGGACCGGCTCGCGGTGCGTCGCGCGGTCGACGAACTGCTCCGCGTCGGCGCGGCCGGCCTCGCGCAGGGGCGTTCGATCTCGGTCCTGTTCGGCGGCGACGACGACCTCCTCGCGTGCGGACCGCTCCGCGCGGTCTTCCGGTTCGTGCAGCGGCTCGTCGAGCGGCTGCGGGAGACCGTCGGGGAGGACGGGCCGTCGCTGTCGGTCGGGATCGCGGCCGCGTCGCCGTTCGCGCGGCGCGGGACGGACGTCGCCCGGCTCGCCCGGAACGCGCGGGCCGAGTGGTGCGCGGCGGCGGCGGTCGGCGCGGGGCGGACGTCCGCGCTCGGCGCCGTCTTCGAGACCGGCGACGTCGGGCGCCTGCTCGAGCTCGGGGACGACCTCGTCCGGCTGGCGCGCGAGGCGCCGGGGCCGACGCGGGCGCTCCTCGAGACCGCGCTCCGCGTCGGCGACGGCGGCGAGGCGATGCCGCTGTCGACGCACGAGCGCCTCCGCGCCCGGGTCCACGAGCTGGCGTCCCGGCTCGGAGTGGGCGCGCGGGCGCTGCGCGGCGGGTCGGACGGCGGCGAACCGTCGTCGAGCGAGGGGCTGAAGACGCTGGTCCGGGAGTTCCCGGCGATGTTCGGTTCGGGAGTGGCGCGTGTGCCGCTCGCCTATGCTGTCCTGCTGTCCGAGGAGATCGACGCATGAGCGAGATCGAGAACCAGGGCGACTCCGCCCCGGCGCCCGGCGCGGGCGAGCCGCCGAAGCCCCCCGAATCGAGCGGTCCTCCTCCGGTGCCTTCGCCGGCGTCGGAGCCCGCCGCGCCCGGCGGCGAGGGGACGGCCCCCTCCGCGCCGGACGCGCCGTCCGGCGGCGAGAGCACGCCGACCTCTCCCACGCCGTCCGGCGACGCCGACGGAGACGCCGAGCGGACGTCCGACGGCGGACCCGGCGGGAAGCCGGGCGAGAAGGCCGACACGGGCGACAAGGCGGAGGGGGGCGCGGACGCGGAGCGGCCGAAGAAGAAGAAGCGCCGCCGGAAGAAGAAGCCGGCCGGGGCGGAGGGAGGCGCGGCGCCGGACGGCGGCGGCGGGCCCGCCCCACGGAAGCCGGGCCGCTCGTTCGTCGAGGACCAGATCGACCGGGACGCCGAGAAGCTCGCGCGCGAGGCGCGGACGATCCCTTCGGCGCGGCTCCGTCCGATCGGGATCATGGCGCAGGAGGTCCGCCGGATGGCCGCGTCCGGCAGCCCCGGCGACGCGCGCGAGGCGCGGCGCGCGCTCGTCCTGATGAAGTCGAAGATCGCGTTCCTCGCCGGCCGCGAGCAGGGGCGCGAGCGGTCCGCCTTCGTCAAGGTGCGGGACACGATCTTCTCCGGCGTCGACGCGCTGACCCGCCAGCGGGAGACGCCCGACCCGATGCAGCTCCGGAACTTCCTCGATCACCTCGAGGCGTTCGTGGGGTACCACCGATTCCACTCCGACGACCGTCGGCGCGACTGAGGCAACGATGAGCGAAAGAGCGTTCCGCTTCCGTGGGCACGTCGTCGTGGGCGGCGAGCTGATCTGCAAGACCGGCCTGCACATCGGCGGGAACCGCGACTCGCTGGTGATCGGCGGGCACGACCTGCCGGTGGCGCGCGATCCGGCGACGCGGCTGCCGATCGTCCCCGGGTCGTCGCTGCGCGGCCGGCTCCGCGCGCTCCTCGAGATGCTGCGGGGCCGGGTCCGATTCGGAGGGGGCGGCGACGGGGCGGACGGCGGCGAGCCGGACGCGCTGGCGCTCCTGTTCGGGCGGCCGTCCGGTCGCGGCGGTTTCGGCCCTTCGCGGCTGCTGGTCCGGGACGCCCTCCCGGTCGAGAGCGAGGAGATCGCCAGCGGCAAGCGCGAGAAGAGCACGCTCGACTGGTGGCGCATGCTCGAGACCGACGGGCTCGGCACGGAGGTGAAGGCGGAGACCGCGGTCAATCGCGTCACCGCCGCGGCGACGCCGCGCCACGTCGAACGGGTCCTGGCCGGATCGCGCTTCCGCCTCGAGCTCGTCCTCGGCCTCTACGACTTCTGGCCGGACGAGGAGAAGCTCCTGAAGGACGTCCTGACGTCGCTCGCCCTGCTCGAGGACAGCTACCTCGGCGGCCACGGCAGCCGCGGCTACGGGCGGGTCGAGGTGAAGCTGCACGACGTCCCCGCGGTCTCGACGGCGAAGGACTACGAGTCGGGGCGAAGGAAGGCGGTCCCCGGCGGCGAGCTGAAGGGGATCGAGGAGATCGACGCCGACCGCTGGGTCGCCACGGTGGCCGAGCGCCTGGGAGGCCCCTCGGCGTGAAGCGGGTCGTCCTCCGGCCGCGGGGAGGGCGGGCCCGCCCGCTCCGCTCCGACACCCTCTTCGGACTCCTCGCGTGGGGCGTCCGGGAGGTCGCCGGCCGCGGCGCGCTCGATCGCCTGCTCGAGCCGCCGTCCGGCGCGGAGGACGAGCCGGCGCTCGTCGTGACGTCGGCGTTCCCGTGCGCGGCCGAGCGGTCGTGGTTCCCGCGGCCGGTCGACGAGGGGCCGGGCCTCCAGGACGACGCGACGCTCCTGGCGCGGATCGGAGGGGGCGCGCCCGCGACGGACCCCGCCCCGCCCCCGTCGGCGCCGCACGATCTCTTCTTCCTGGCGTACGGCCGCGCCGAACCGTGGCTCGAGGGGGCGCTCCGCTACCTCGAGCGGGCCGGCTTCGGCGGCGGCGCCGCGCGCGGCGAGAGCGGGTACGACGTGACGCTCGAGGAGACCTCGTTCGTGCGGCCGGCGCGCCCCGGCGAGCTCGGTCTGCTCCTCTCGCTCTGCTTCCCGACCGCGACCGAGCGGGCCGCCCTGGCGACCGCGGCGCGCGAGCGGTCGGACGTGCGGTACCAGGTCGAACGACGTCGCGGCGTGGTCGGCGGGCGGCGACTGTCGGTCGCGCGGCCGTTCAAGAAGGCGGTCACGATGCTGCGCGAGGGGTCGGTGCTGCCGGTCGCCGGCGTCGGCGCCGCGCCGGTCGTCGGTCGCGTCGAGGCGGAGGGGGAGGCGTTCGACGTCCGCCAGCCGGGGTACGGATTCTTCGTCCCGTGGACGGGAGGTGGGGCGTGAGGTTCACGGTTCGCGCCGAGACCGCGCTGCACGTCGGGAACGGCGAGCGGCTGACGTGGCTCGACTACCGGATGCACGGGAAGAGCGTGCACGTCCTCGACTGGGGGAGCGTCCTCGCCCGCGCGATCGAGGCGCACGACGACGCGGCCGAGCGGTTCGCCGCGTTCACCGACCGCTGCCACGCTCTGCTGCGCGAGGGGGAGTCGGCCCTCAAGAAGGCGCCGGGGAACCAGAAGGCGCAGGTCCTCCGGAACCTCCGCGACCAGACGAACCCCGACCGGTTCGCGGCCGACGACCTGAAGGACGCCGCGCTGGCGGCCGAGATCCGGAAGGGGAAGCACGACCGGTACGTCGCGGAGTTCCAGGGCGGCCGTCTCGACCGGAGGCTCGAGATCCTCGCCCAGGCGAAGGACGCCTCGGGGACGCCGATCGTGCCGGCGTCGACGCTCCGCGGGCAGCTCCGGAGCGCGCTCCTCCACGGCGTCCTCGGCGCGGCCGACGAGTCGCTGGCGCGGCGCGTCCTCGGCGGCGTCGGCACGCTGAAGGGGTGGGAGCACGACCTGAGCGCCTCGTCGATCGGGCGGGCCCGCTACCTCTTCGGGCACGACCTGGAGGCGGCGGTCTTCCGGGCGCCGAACGGCGGCGCGCGGCGGACGATCCACGACGACCCGCGCGTCGACCTCATGCGGTTCCTGATCGTCTCCGAGCCGGTCCGGCGGCGGAGCACGATCGAGATCGTCCGGACCTCGCCGTTCGCGGTGCAGAAGACGTCGGGCGAGAAGCGGCCGGTCCCGCTGGTGCCGACGGTCTGCGAGGCGATCGCGCCGGGCTCCGAGTTCGAGTACGAGATCTCGGTCGACGCGAAGCTCCTGAAGGGACTGGCGGCGGCGGACGGCGGCGGGCACGGTCTGCTGCGCGAGCCGTTCTGGGAGCTGTTCGCGCGGGTGTTCGGCCCGTCGCGCGACGAGGTGAAGGAGCTCGGCGACGGCGAGCTCGAGGAGCGCGTCCTCTCCGCCGTCGAGGTCGGCCTCGGCGGACGCGCGGCGGCGCTGGCGCGTCGCGAGCGCGCCTGGTACGACCGGCACGACGTCTCGAAGGACGCGCCGCAGCGGCGGTTCGTCGAGTCGTTGGCGGAGCACGTCGGCGACCGGCTGCCGATGCGGATCGGCGCGGGCGCCGGTCTGCACGGCGTGACCGCGTTGACGGCGATCGAGCTCGACCCGCTCCTGGCCGATCCGCTCGGCCGGGTCCTCGGGCGCGCGGGGCTCGGCCTCCGTCCGCGGGACCGCCGCGAGCGGGCCGAGCGCGAACGGGCGGCGCGAGACCGCGCGCGGTCGAAGGGGCGCGGCGGCGAGCGGGAGGCGGGCGCGCGGGACGGCGCCGCCGATCCGGCGGTCGATCCGAGGGTCCTCCCGCAGGTCCGGCGCTTCACGATGGACGGCGGCGGTCCCGGGGCGCTCCTCGGTTTCGCCTCCTTCGGGCGCGGCGAGCTCGCCGCCCAGCCGGCGACGCCGCTGCCGTCCTCCGCGGGGACGGCCGAGCGGGAGGACGAACGGCCGGCGGCGGCGCGGTCGAAGCCGCCGCGCGACCGGTCGAAGGGGGACCGCTCGGGCCGCGCGAAGCCGCGCCGGGCGCCTCGCCCGCCGGTCCCGGATCGTCCGGCGACGAAGGGCGAGATCGACGACCTCCTGAAACGATTCGGACCGCGCCACTGAGGTGACCCGCGACGCGACGCCCGAGCCGCGGGGGAGCGGCGTCGTCGGCGCGGCGTGCCTCGTCGGCGGGGCGGCGTTCGTCCTCTACCTCGTCACCCGGCAGCGGGGACTCGAGAACGACGGCATCCACTTCGTGCGGATGCTCGAGGAGGGGCGCGCCTGGATGCGCCACCTCCTCTACCTCCCCGCGGTGAGGCTCCTGCGCGCGGCCCTCGGGCTCGACGCCGAGACCGGGATGAAGGCGCTGTCGGCGATCGCGGGCGGGGTCGCGGTGGCGCTCGCGGTCCCGATCGGGCGGAGGTTCTCGCTCTCGACCGGACGGGCGGCGACGGCGGCCGCGGTGCTCGCCCTCCTCCCCGGGTTCTGGTTCCATTCGACGGCGAGCGAGGTCCACGCCTTCCACGCCGCGGCGACGGGGGTCCTGCTGCTCGGCCTGCTCCGCTGGATCGATCCGGCGGCGCCGGCGCGCGGGGTGCCGTGGCTCCTGCTCCTCGGCGCCGCGCTGGTGCCGATGACGCACTCGTCGGGCGTCGCGGCGGCGGCGCCGATCGCGGTCGCGGCGATCGCGGCGCCGAGGGGACGGCGGCTCCGCGGTCTGGTCGCGCTCGGGGTCGGCGGCGCGGCGTTCCTCGTCCTGTTCCGGATCGGGTACGGCGCCGAGGAGGACGTCCGTCGGACGGTCGACACGCTGCGCGCGAACTCGCTCGCGCGCTTCGGTCGGATCGATCGGCTCCCCGAGTCGTGTGCCGTGCTCGCCGACGCGCTCCTCGTGCACGCGGCGCCGGCGTCGGTGTCGGCGCCGGCCGGCTTCCTCGTGCTGTGGCGTCGCCGACGCTCGGCCGCGTGGATGCTGCTGGCCTGGGTCGTCGCGCTCGGCGCCCTCGTCTTCCCGATCCACGACCGGGCGCACGGGAGCTATCACCTGCCGCTCTACGCCGCGACGGCGGCGCTCGCGCTCGTCGCCTGGCCCGCGCTCGTCCGTCGGCCGGTCGACGCGGTGGTGGTCGTCGCCGCCGGGCTCGCCCCGGTGCTCCTCGCCCCGCTCGGGGAGGGGACGCAGTTCGCGGCGGGGGGCGTCCTGGCGGCGGCGCTCGCGTGGCGGGCGCGGGGCGCTCCGACCGAGGTCGCGGGGTCGCCCGTCCGCACGTGGCCGCTCGTCGTCGCGGCCGCCCTGGCGAGCGTCGTCCGGGTCGGGCCCGAGATGCGCGCGGACCCGATCCGCGACCGCATCGCCCTGGTCGAGCGCGCGGAGGCCGGCGCGGCGATGATCCTCCTGCTCGAGCCGCGGCTCGCGGACCAGCTCCAGTGGCGGCGGTACCACGCGGGGATCGCGGCGGGGGAGACCGAGCTGGTCAACCTGCTGCGGATCGAGTTCCTCCCCGCGGAGGCGGCGCGGAAGGTGCGCGGCGACTACGAGTACGTCGTGGCGCGCCACGTCGCGGAGGGGCGGACGGTCCTCCTGGTCGGAGACGTCCAGTCGTTCGGCGTCGGCCCGCAGGTGACCGCGTTCCTGGCCGAGCTCCGCGCGCGCGGCGGCGTCACGCCGCTCCCGACCGGGATCGACGACGTGAGGAGGTTCGAGGACTGAGCCGCCCTCGGGGCCGCGGGCCGTCCGGGTTCAGGAGCGCGGGCGGGCCGGCGCGGGGACGCGGGCGGCGATCTCGTCGCACTCCGCCAGGACCCGGTCGACGTCGACGCGCGTCATGCATCGATGGTCGATCGGACACTCGCGGAGGAGGCACGGCGAGCATTCGACCGGCTCGCGCACGATGCGGTGGGCGTCGCCGTACGGCGGCGTCGTCACCGGGTCGGTCGGGCCGAAGATCGCGACGATCGGAGTCCCGACCGCGGCGGCGACGTGCATCGCGCCGGTGTCGTTCGAGACCGCGTAGTCGCACCGGTCGAGGACGGCGGCGAGCTCGCAGACCGTCGTCTCGCCCGAGAGGTCGAGGAGGCGCGGGTCGCCGACCTCGTGGACGATGCGGTCGCAGACCGGATGGTCGCCGGGCGCGCCGACGAGCACGATGCCGAGGTCCTCGCGCGCGAGGAGGGCGCGGGCGAGCTCGACGTACCGTTCCTCCGGCCACTGCTTGGCGCCGCCGTAGTTCGCACCCGGGTTGAAGGCGACGAGGCGCGTCGGCGCGCGGTCCGTGAGCGGCGCGAGCAGACGGTCGGCGGCGGCGCGAGTGTCGTCGGGGATCGTGAGGACGGGGGCCTCGGGGGCCGGTTCGAGCCCGAGGCCGGTCAGCACGTGCTGGAGGTAGTGGACGCGGTGGGTGCGCAGGAGGGCCGGAGCGCGTTCGATCGGGTCGGTGAGGATCCACGCCCGGCCGCTCGCCGCGTAGCCGACGCGGCGGGGGACGTCGGCCAGGAGCGCGGTCCACGCCGCGCCGAACGAGCGGGGGAGGAGGACCGCGACGTCGGCGCGGACCCGCTGCAGCCGCCGCACGAGGTCGACGTACGCCCCGAGCCGCCGCGGTCCGCGAGGCCGCCGGTACGGGACGACCTCGTCGACCCCTTCGACCATGCGATACAGGTCGGCGACCGGACCGCGCGCGAGGACGGCGATCCACGCGTCCGGGAACGCGCGCCGGAGCGCCCGGTACGTCGGGATCGCCATGACGGCGTCGCCGAGCCACGACGGGCCGAGGACGAGGATGCGGGTGGGCATGGGGGGATGATAGGAGTGTGGGAGGGCGGAACCAGATCGGGGGCGGAGGGAGGCCGGAGGACGGGGCCTCGAGACGCCTTCGTGGCGACCTCCGCCGACCTCCGCCGACCCCGGCGTCCGCGCGCTCGCCGATCCCGGACCTCGAGTCCTCCGGCCTCCAGCCTTCCGTCCCCAGCCCTTATGATCCCCGCCCCATGATCCGCGTCGAGCGCTACTCCAAGACGTACGACGGCTTCCAGGCCGTGCGCGACCTCTCGTTCGAGGTCGGCGCGGGGGAGATCCTCGGGCTGGTGGGGCCGAACGGGGCGGGGAAGACGACGACGCTGCGGGCGCTCGCGGGGATCCTCCCCCCGACGTCCGGGCGGCTCGAGATCGGCGGGTTCGACGTCGTGGACGACGCGGTCGACGCGAAGCGGCGGCTGGCGTACGTGCCGGACACGCCGCACCCGTTCGACCTCCTGACCGTCGAGGAGCACCTCCGGTTCACGGCGCTCGCGTACCGGATCGAGGACGCGGACGACCGGTTCTCCGGGCTCCTGGCCGAGCTCGAGCTGACCGAGAAGCGGGAGGAGCTGGCCCCGACGCTCTCGCGCGGGATGCAGCAGAAGCTGGCGATCGCGTGCGCGTTCCTCCGCGACCCGACCGCGATCCTCCTCGACGAGCCGCTGACCGGGCTCGATCCGAAGGGGATCCGGGACATGCGCGACGCGATCCGGCGCCGCGCCGAGCGCGGGGCGGCGGTGATCGTCTCGTCGCACCAGCTCGAGCTGGTCGAGCGGCTCTGCACGCGCGTGCTCGTCCTGCACCGCGGGCGTTCGGTGGCGTTCGGGACGCTCGGGGAGATCCGCGCCGCGGCGACGGCGGCGGAGGGGGCGACGCTGGAGGAGGTCTTCTTCGCGATCACCGACGCGGCCGAGCGCGGGGAGACGGCGGCGGGCGAGGGCGCGGACGCGACGTGAACCGGGCGCTCCTCTACCTGATCCGGCGGCAGCGCGTGAACGCCGCCCGGCAGTTCGTCCGGGGGCTCCGGCGGCCGCGGAAGCTGATCGGCCTCCTGTTCTGGGTCTCCGTGGTCGGGCTGATGATCTGGTCCCAGATCGTCGCGCGGCGCGTGGGGGCGACGGCGCCGGAGGAGGGGGCGACCGCGTTGACCGCCCTGCTCGGGTTCATCCTCGTGGCGTCGGCGTTCGGCGGCCTGATGCAGCGGGGGCTCGCGTTCCAGCCGGCGGACATCGACTTCCTCTTCCCGGGACCGTTCACGCGGCGCGCGCTGGTCCTCTACCGCCTGCTCCAGCTCTACCCGATGGCGATCCTGTCGACCGCCTTCCTGCTGGTCTTCCTCGGGCCGCGGATGGCGCACGCGGGGTGGGGCGGGGCCGGGATCCTCGCGTGCCAGCTCGTCGCGCTGCACCTCCAGACCGCGACGGCGATCGTGGCGGCGGCGGTGAGCGACCGGACGTTCGGGCGGCTGCGGGGGAAGATCCAGGCGGTGCTGTTCGTCCTGGTCGGGATCGGGATGTTCGCGGGCGTGGTCGTCTTCGTGGACGTCGGCGACGCGGGGTCGGACGTGCGGGAGCTGTTCCGGACCGAGGCGATGCAGAAGCTCCTCTACCCGGCGGCGGCGGCGGCGCGCCTGTCGACGGCGGCGGGGGCGGCGGCGCGGGTCGAGCCGGCGCTCGGGCTCGCGGCGTCGGTCCTCCTCACGCTCGGGCTGGTGATGGCGCTGCAGGTGAACTTCTTCGAGGCGTCGCTCGAGACGAGCCGGCGGTTCCACAAGGCGGTGTCGCGGTCGCGCCGGGGGATGGCGGTCGTCCCGCGGAAGGGGGACAAGGCGCGGCGGATCCGGCTGCCGCGGCTCCCGGTCTTCCGAGGGGGCGGCGCGATCCTCTGGAAGAACCTCCTGACGGCGGGGCGCTCGCTGCGGATCGTCTTCTTCTCGCTGATGATGACCGCGATCTTCGCCTCGATCGCGATCGGCGCGATGACCCGGATCGGCGCGGGGGGCGCGCCGCCGATGGGGCCGGTCCTGGCGATGGGGGCGATGCTGCCGCTGATGCTGCAGCAGCACCTCGCCTTCGACTTCCGGCGCGACCTCGACAGCCTCGCCGAGCTCCGGCTCCTCCCCGCGTCGCCGTTCGTCGTCGCGCTCGCCGAGGTCCTCGTGCCGACGGCCCTGTCGGTCGCCGCGCAGTGGTCGATGATCGCGGCGGCGTCGTTCGTGATCGACCTCCCGCGCGAGTCGATCGTGGCGGTGCTCGTCGGCTACCCGGTCCTGACGCTCGCGATCTGCACCGTCGGGAACATCGGCTTCCTCGTCTACCCGGTCCGGACGGTCACCGCCTCGGGCCGCCCGAACACCGGCGGCGCGACCATGAGCGCGCTCCTGAACATGGTCGCCGTCGTCGCCGCGGTCGTCCCCGCCGTCGCCGCCGCGTTCGTCACCTGGTTCGCCACCGAGTCCTCCGTCGCCGCCGGCGCCGCCGCCGTGACGGCGCAGCTCCTGGTCGACGGCGCGCTGCTGGCGATCCTCGCGCACCTGTTCCGGACGCACGAGCTGACGGACGTGGGATGAGGGGCCGGGAACCGCGAGGACCCGCGCCTCGGCCCCCTCGCCTTCCTACTCCTCGTCGTGTCGCACCGGGACCTGCCCGATCGGCGCCTTCAGCCAGCGGAGCATCTCCATCGGCGAGGGCGGCTTCCCCGTCATCAGGATGCCGATGCGGAAGATCTTCGCGGCGGCCCAGAAGACGAAGACGATCGCCAGGACCAGGATGATCGACGTCGCGACGTACTCGAAGTTCGTCGGCGGGCCGGCGGCGCGGTTCATCATCACGAACGGCGTGAACGGCGGGATGTACGACAGGAACTTGGCGAGCGTGCCGTTCGGGTCCTTGCTGATCGGGATCATCGCGAAGAGCGGCAGCATCAGCATCACGGTCACCGGCATCATGAGGTTGTTCGCCTCCTTGACCGTGTTGCAGACCGAGCCGATGCCGACGAGGAGCGCGGCGAAGAAGAGGTATCCGAGCAGGAAGTAGACGACGAACGACGTGAGGAGGAACGGGTCGCGCGCGATCGACGCGAAGTCGATGACGTCCCCCTTGGCGCCGAGGAGCCCGGGCAGGAACGTCACCAGAACGATCGTCGACAGGACCCACGAGAGGATCATCGTCAGGCCGGTCCACATGATCCCGACGATCTTCCCGCTCATGAGCTGCAGCGGCGAGACCGACGAGAGGAGGACCTCGAGGATCCGGTTCGACTTCTCCTCGATCGTGTTCGTGAGGAGCATCTGCGAGATCGAGAAGACCGCCATCCACAGGAAGTAGACGAACGCCACCGGCGCCCACTGGCGGACGATCTCGGTCTTCTCGACCTCCTCCTCCTCGCCGGTCGAGCTGACCTTCTTCATCTCGAAGTCGACCGGCATCTGGATCTCGGCCGCCAGCTCGCGGTCGATGTTCTCCGCCTCGAACCGCCTCTCCCGGACCTCCGCCGTCGCGTGCCGTTCGAACCAGTTGATGAGCCCCTCGTCGGTGAGGTTGTTCGAGACGTACTTGAACCCCTCGTTCCCCGCGATCGGGTCGTCGCCGATGACGAAGTAGGCGAACAGCTTCTCCCGGTCGACCATCTCGCTCAGCTTGGCGATCAGCTCCTCCCCCTCGAGGTCGAGCTCGATCCGCTCGTACCGGCCGCGAGAGAGCGTCGACCCGAACTCGCGGGCGTCGTCGGGAGAGAGGGAGTCGTACCAGGTCTTGATCTCCTCGCGCCGGGCCAGCGCCTCCTCGACGGCCTCGCGGGGGATCATCCCGAAACGCTGGGCGGCGGCGATCTGCGGCGAGTCGAGCATCGAGATGCCGATCGCGACCGCCTTGACGTACTGCTTGCGGAACTCCTCGTCCGAGAGCTCTTCGAGCGCCGCGGGGAACTTGTCGCCGAGGACCTCGCGCGCCTTCTCCTTCCCCCCGGCGAGGAACCGCGCGATCTCCTGGACCGCCGGCGGGTACGCCTCGAAGTCGGCCGGGTCCTTCGCGTCGATGTCGTCGATCGCGGCCTTGAAGACCTTCTCCAGATCCGGCATCGCCGCCCGCTTCTCGACCGCCTCGAGCAGCCAGCCGGAGTGGTCGACGACCGCGTACTTCCGGACGTCCTTCGTCTTCTCGAGCCAGATCGGGATGACGATCGACAGCGAGATGATGATCGGGAAGAAGAAGATCCCGACCCAGAACGTCTTCGTCCGGAGGTTCTCCACGTACTCGCGCTGCGCGACGAGGATCGTCTTGTTACTCATCGACCTTCCCTCCGACCGCGCGCACGAAGATCTCGTGGAGCGACGCCTCGCGGATGTCGAAGCGCCGGACCGTCACCTTGTCGACGAGCTGCCGCAGGATCTCCTGCGGATCGGCGTCGTCCTCGAGGATCAGCTCCGCGTGCTGCCCCGAGTCGTTCACCCGCTGGACGCCGGGCAGCCCGTGGAGCGCCGCGCCGTCGCCGGTGTAGTCGAGCATGATCCCGCCGCCGGCCGTCTTCTTCACCTCGGTGATCGGGCCGTCGATGATCTTCCTCCCCTTGTTCACCAGCAGGATCGCGTCGCAGATCTGCTCGGCCTGCGCCATGACGTGGGTCGAGAAGATCACCGTCCGCCCGCCCTTCTTCATGGAGAGGATGACGTCGCGCATCAGCTCCATGTTCACGGGGTCGAGCCCGGAGAACGGCTCGTCGAGGATGACGAGCTCGGGGTCGTGGATGATCGTGCCGAGGAGCTGGACCTTCTGGCCCATCCCCTTCGACATCGACTCGCACTTCGCGTCCTTCCGGTCGCCGAGGCCGTAGTGGTCGAGCAGGTCGCTCGCCTTCCGCTTCGCCTCGTGGCGGTCCATCCCCTTCAGCGTCCCGAAGTACGCGAGGATCTCCGCCGTCTTCATCTTCTTGTAGAGCCCCTTCTCCTCCGGCAGGTACCCGAGCCGGTCCTTCACCGACTCGGCGTTCGGCTGGCCGAGTATCCGGATCGTCCCCTCGTCGGGGTAGAGGATCGACATCACCATCCGGATCGTCGTCGTCTTCCCGGAGCCGTTCGGCCCGAGGAAGCCGTAGATCGACCCCTGGGGGATGTTCATCGACATCGAGTCGACGGCGACGTTCTTGCCGAACCGTTTCGTGACGCCGTCGAGGACGAGTGCGTCGGTCATCGTCTTCCTTGCTCTGCGAGGCGGGGGATCGGGCGCGATCGGGGTGCCGGGGGGCAGTCTTACACGATTCGCGCCGGGGAATTCAGCCCTCCGGCGGGAGCGGGCGAAAGCGCCTCGATCAGCGCGGCCAGAGGACGATCCGGCCGAGCGTCCGGTCCTCGACGCGCCGGTAGCGCCCGAGGAAGCTCGCGCCGAGGACCCCTTCCGCCCCTGCGCCGCCGGCCCCCTCCGCCACCGCGGCCCGGACCCGATCGGTCCCGACGCCGCCGACCACGATCGAGCGGAGCTCGACGACGTGGACCTCCGCCACCGCCGGGTCGAGGTCCCACCGGACGCGCGGCGCGGCGGCGAGCGAGTACTTCGCGGCGCGCGCCACCGCCGGCGACACGACCGACAGGTCGAGCGACGCGTCGAGCCGGAGCCGCGTCGTCACCCGGTCGTCGATCCGCGCGTCGACGACCACGTCCGCCGCGCCCGGGACGAAGTCGATCACGATCGCCCCCGGGCCGCCGGCGAGGTCGCGCGCCCGCCGCGCCCCCTCCCGCGCCTCCGCCGCCACCCGCGCGTCGAGGATCGCCGCCTCGTCGTACAGGTCCGCCGCCGCCGCGAACCGGCGGTCCTCCAGGAGGAGTCCGGCCGCCGTCGTCCGCAGGCGCCCGTCCCCGGGGAAGTCCGAGCGGTGGTCGAGCAGGAGCCGCAGCGCGGCGTCGACCAGCCCGCGCCCGTGCAGCCGGTTCACCTCGTCGAGCAGCGCGCCCCGCGCCTCGTCCCGCCACGCCTCCCCGCGGGACGGGTCGAGCGCGATCGCCCGGACGAACGCGTCGACGGCCGGCGGCACGTCGCCGGCGACCGCGTGCGCCCGCCCCCGCGCCGCCCAGACCTCGGCGTCGTCCGGACGCCGCGCCAGCACGTCGGTCAGCAGCACGACCGCCGTCGGGCCGGCCCCCGCGGTGAGGTGGGCCCGCGCCGCCTCGAGCGCGGCGAGCCTCAGGTCGTCGCCGACCTCGTCGATCAGCCGCGGCTCGGCCGCCGTCAGCTCGAGCAGCAGCCGCGCCGCCTCGTCGTACCGTCGCTGGCCGAGCAGCTTCCGCGCCGTCGCGACCCGCGACGCGGGCGCGCCGGGGCCCGCGTTCCGGAGGAACCGGTCGAGCGCGACCGGAGCCGCGCTCCTCGCCGGCCAGTCGGCGGCGAGGGCGACCGGACGCGCGTCGTCGCCCGCGGCCGGGACCAGGCCGACGACCCCGCCGTCGACGTCGATCGCGACCCCGCCGAACGCCGCCGGCGGCGCGACCGCGAGGCGCGGCCCGCCTCCGAACCGGTCGACCGCGCCGGGCGTGAGCGAGACCGGCGTCGCCGACCACTCGGCGTCGCGCGCGACGCCGAGGAGGACCGCGGCGGTCGGCGCGCCGACGCCGTCCCCGCGGATCGGGAGCTCGGGCTCGGGGAGCGTCGCGTCGACCTCGATCAGCGCGAGGTCGAAGGCGCGCTCGAACGCGACGATCCCGACCACCTCGAACGCCCCGGACGGCGTGCCGTCGATCGTCCCCCGGACCGTCCCCTCCACCGCCGAGAGCGGGAGCAGGACGCGCCGCTCGCCGACGACGACCGCGGGCGCGGGGGGACGGGGGTCCCCCTCCGCGTCCACGCCGACGTACCGGACGACGGCGCCGCCGAACCGCTTCCGCAGCCCGTCCGGCGACGCGTCGGGCGGCGGGGGGGCATCGACGACCTCCGTCGCCGGAGCGGCGAGCGGCGCGGACCGATCGGTCCGTTCGGCCGAATCGGACGTCTCGCGGTCGGCCGTCGCCTCGTCGTCGCGCGGGCGGTCGCGGCCGAGGTCGAGCTCGGGGGACCGCGCGGGGTCGGTCGCGCCGGCCGCCGCGGCGACCGGGTCCTCGCGCTCGCCGAGCGTCCGGACGGCGACGAGGACGGCGATCCCGCCGAGGAGCGCGCCGCAGACGAACGCCAGCCCGAGCGTCACCGGCCAGAGCGGCGCGGGGGGGGAGGACGGCGTCGGCGCGGGTTCGGCGTCGGTGGTCGGATCGCGGTCGTGGCTCAACGGACTCGGTGCTCCCGGGGCGTTCGGACGGCGCGCTCGACCGATCCTTCCAGTCTTTCACACCCGCGCGCTCCTCGATCGATAGAATCCGGCCCGCCCATGCCCCGCGCCCGCGTCATCGTCAACCCGACCGCCGGACGCGGCGCCGCGGTCGCCTTCGGAGCGTTCGCCGCCGACACGCTCTCCGCCGTCGGTTACGACGCGGAGGTCCGGCCGACGACGGGTCCGGGGCACGCCACGATCCTCGCGCGGGACGCCGGTCCGGTCGAGCGGATCGTCGTCGTCGGCGGCGACGGGACGCTCCGCGAGGCGGCGGAGGCGCTGGTCGGGGACGACGCGCCCGCGGTCGAGCTCGGCTTCGTCCCGATGGGGAACGCGAACGTCGTCGCCCGCGAGCTCGAGATCCCGCTCGACCCCGAGGGCGCGCTCGCCGTCCTCGAGCGCGGCGTGCCGCGCCCCGTCGACGTCGGCGTGGTCGACGACCGGATCTTCCTGGCGATGGTCGGGGTCGGCTACGACGCCTGGGTCACCCGGCGCGTCACCGCGTTCCGGCGGACGCGGTTCGGCGGCGCCTTCTATCGCCTCTGGGGGGACGGCGCGTACGGGGCGATCGGCGGGGCGGCGCTGCTGGTCCCGTTCCCGCGCGCGGTCCGGGTGAGCGTCGACGGCGAGCCGTGCACGGACGACGCGGCCTCGGTCCTCGTCTGCAACACCGAGACGTACGCGAAGGGGTGGGCGGCCGCGCCGGGGGCGCGCGTCGACGACGGAGCGCTCGACGTCTGCGCGGCGCGGCTCCGCGGACCGGTCGGGACGGCGCGCTGGGTCGTCGCGCAGTCGAGGCGTCGCCGCGTCGAGAGCGCGCGCGTCCGGTACGCGCGCGGGGCCGCGATCCGGATCGAGTCGGACCGGCCGTTCCCGTGGCAGGCGGACGGCGACCCGATGGACGACCGGACGTCGCTCGACCTCACGATCCGGCCGGGGGCGCTCCGCGTGCTGGCGCCGGCGCCGGCCCGCGACGACGTCAGAGGCTCTTGAGCCGCTCGAGCGCCGCGCCGCTCCCCATGCAGACCAGGCGGTCGCCGTGGCGGAGCACGGTGTCGCGGTCCGGCGCGATCTCGACGGTCTGCTCGCCGGTCGGCCGCTTCACCAGGAGGATCTGCACCGCGTGGCGCCGGCGGACGTCGAGCTCGCCGAGGCTCCGGTCGATCAGCGGCGCCGGGGCCTCGATCTCGAGGAGCTGCTGTTCGCCCCCGAGCGAGATCGCCTCGCCCGAGCGCGCGGCGCGGAGCGACGTCCCGAGCTCGTGGGCCATGTCCCGCTTCAGCAGCTCGCGGTTGTACGCCTCGACGATCTGCCGCCGCCCGATCACGCCGGCGAACCGCCCCCGCTCGTCGAGCACGGGCAGCTCCTCGCGGCTGCGCGCGTCGAACAGCTTCGTCACCTCGTCGAGGTCGGCGTCGATCGAAACGGCGGGGACGTCGGCGCGGGCGACCTCCGACGCCACGAGGAGGTTCTGCAGGACCGGCGCGTCGGGGATGTGCTCGGTCAGCTCGGCGAGCGAGACGACGCCGGCCAGCGTCCCGTCGTCGGCGACGACGTAGTAATAGGTGCTCGGCCGTTCGTTCACCTTGACCAGCAGCGAGCCGAACGTCGCGTTCGGCGGGACGGTCTCGGCCGCGGCGCTCATCTCGCGTCGGACCTGCAGCGAGCGGAGGACGTTCAGCTCGCGTCCCTTCTGCAGGTCGACGCCGCGGCGGATCAGCTTCAGCGTGTAGATCGACTCCCGCCCGAGCTTCTCGCACAACAGCGTCGAGATGATGCACGACGCCATGAGCGGGAGGATCAGCTCGTAGTCGCCGGTCAGCTCGAAGATCACGAGGATGGCGGTGATCGGCGCGCGGGTCGTCCCCGCCACGACGGCGCCCATGCCGACCAGCGCGTACGCGCCGGGGGAGACGCACACGTCGGGGAAGAGGCGGTGCGCCAGCAGTCCGACCGTGCCGCCGCACGCCGCGCCGATGAAGAGCGACGGCGCGAAGACGCCCCCGGAGAAGCCGGACGCGATCGTCACGCAGGTCGCGAGGATCTTCACCAGCACGAGCGCCGCGAGCAGGCCGAGGAGCGCGTCGCCGTGCAGCGCCGACTCGATCGTGTCGTACCCGACGCCCAGGACGTGCGGGAACTTCAACGCGATGGCGCCGAGCAGGAGCCCGCCGATCGGGGTCCAGATCCACGCGGGGCCCGGCAGCTCGTCGGCGAGGTCTTCGAGCTTGTAGAGGAGGCGCACGAAGAAGGTCGCCACCAGCGCGGCCGCGATGCCGAGCGCGAAGTAGACCGGGAGCTCGGCCGGCGAATCCATGCCGTACGACGGGACGTCGAACGCGGGCACGTCGCCGAGGAAGTGGCGCGCGACGACGGTCGCGATGACCGACGAGATGACGATCGGCGAGAAGCTGCCGACCCCGAAGTCGGCGAGGATCACCTCGACGGCGAAGATCGCCCCGGCGACCGGCGCGTTGAAGGTCGCCGCGATCCCCGCCGCGGCGCCGCACCCGACGAGCGTCCGGAGCCGCCCCCCGGAGACCTTCAGGAGCTGCCCGATGGTCGAGCCGAGCGCCGACCCGATCTGGACGATCGGCCCCTCGCGGCCGACCGACCCGCCGCACCCGATCGAGAGGGCCGACGCGATCGACTTCACGATCACCAGCCGGGGTCGGATCTGCCCCGACCGGAGGGCGACCGCCTCCATCACCTCCGGGACGCCGTGCCCCTTCGCCTCGCGGGCGAAGAAGTGGACCAGCGGGCCGACGATCAGCCCGCCGACCGCCGGGACGAGGAAGAGGAGCCAGACCGGCTGGGACGTGATGTTCGCCACGTCGTTCGACCAGGTCCCCCAGCCGATCCGCTCGATGGCGTGGATCAGCCAGCGGAATCCGCACGCCCCGAGGCCGCCGAGGATCCCCACCGCGAGCGCCGCGAGCAGCATGAAGGTGCGCTCGTGCGATCGGAGGCGTTGCAAGATCGGAGGCATGGGATGTCGATGGACGGAGGAGCCGGGCCCGCTGGCGCGAGCGAAAGTGCGAGACTATCGTTCGAGACCCCGGAGGGTCGAACTTCATGACGATCAGCGATCGGATCGACGGAATCGGACGCGCCGCGCGGCGCGTTTCGTCGGCGGGCGCCCTCCTGCTGCTCCTGACGGTCTCGGCGTGCCGCACGGCGCCCCCCTCCGCGGTCGTCGAGTCCCCGCTCGGCATCGTGCGCGCGGACACACCGTCCCACGCCCGCGAGGTCAGCCGCCTGAAGGATCGGCTCGTCCCGGGCCTCCAGGGGATCCTCCCGGGCCTCCTCCATCGGAAGGTCGAGGTCTGGATCCAGGATCGGATCGAGCTGGTCCGGGGTTCCCCGTACCCGGATCACATCGCCGGAATGGCCGAGTACGAGCGCGGGCGGGTCTACCTCCGCCGGAACGACCCCGAACTCGAGCTCCATCTCGCGCACGAACTGGTCCACGTGCTGCTGGACGACGCGTGGCGGATCCTCCCCGGCGTGCTCGAGGAAGGGGTCTGCGACCTCGCCGCGTCGCTCCTGGTCGAGCCGGGCGGGGTCCAGCACCAGGCGAAGCGGCTGATCGAGGCGTCGGCGTTCTTCGGGGGGTTCGACGTCGTCGTCGAGGTGAAGCTCCCCGAGCCGGCGCGGCGGATCGTCGTCCATCGGATGCGCCTCTCGTTCGACAAGGTGAGCGACCTGTCGGTGGCGGACATCCTCGACCTCGGCGACGAGCAGGTGTTCGAGCACGCGACGTCGGACGAGGGGGTCGGGCTGTACGGCCTCGGCTTCGTGGTCGCGCTCGCGATCGTCGATCGGATCGGGTTCGACGGCCTGCGTGGCGTCTGCCTCCGGTCGCTGCGTGAAGGGGAGAGCCAGGTCCCGCGCGAGCGGCTCCTCGAGGCGGCGGGGCTCACGACGCGCCGCTCGGAGTTCCGGCGCACCATCGAGAAGTACCTCGGCCCGGCCGAGCTGCCGCTCCTGGCCGACCTCCTCGCCGACGGACTGGCCAAGGCGACGGTCGAGGCGCAGGTAAGAGGGCGGCATAAGGG
>JAUIEL010000036.1 GCA_030428825.1 bacterium | reverse complement strand
CAGCGGCCCCCGCCCCGCGCAGCGGTGTCACCAGCCCGCGCAGCGACCAAAGCCCCGCGCAGCGGCCAAAGCCCCGCGCAGCGACCAAAGCCCCGCGCAGCGACCAAAGCCCCGCGCAGCGACCAAAGCCCCGCGCAGCGACCTCATTCCTCCTCGGCGAGTTCCCGTCTCCGCTCCTCCTCCGCCTCCGCGCTCCGGCCCAGCGCCTCGAGCGTCATCGCCACCCCCTCCACCGCGTCCCGCCGCCTCCTGTCCCCCGGCGGGAGCAACCGCCGAAACGTCTCCACCGCCTTCCTCCCCGCGACCAACGCCTCCTCCAACGCCCCCGCCTCCGCCACGACATCGGCGTACGTCGCGCGCCGCGTCGCGAGCTCGATCGTCCCCTCCTCCACCGTCGCCTCCGCGATCGCCAGCGCCCGCCGCGCCTCCTCCGCCGCCTCGTCGCGGCGGTCGCGCAGGTAGAGCGACCAGGCGAGGTTCATGCGGTGCTGCGCGAGCGGCGGGTGGTTCTCGCCGAACCGCTCGACGAGCGCATCGATCACCTCCCGCAGCAGCGGGTCCCCCCGGTCGTACCGCTCCGCCTCGAGGAGGAGGAGCGCCCACGACGCCTTCAGGTCGATGCGGCGCGACTCCCGCTCCGGCAGGAACGTGGTCGCGAGGACGTCGATCCCGCCCGCGATCGCGAACCCCGCGTCGTCGTCGCCGTCGAGCGCGAGGTCGAGCGCGTATCCGTGCAGCGGCTCCGCGTCGTCGACGATGCGGAAGGCGAGGTCGGTCGACCCGGCGGGGTCCTCGGCGATCATGCGCGCGAGGTCCTCGAACCGCTCGGCGTCGCTCTCCCCGAACGGCGCCCGGCCGAGCGCGTCGGCGACGTGCTCGACCAGCGCCGTGAACGCGGCGGCCGCCGCCGTCGGGCGCTGCGCGTGGGTGGCGACGCGCAGCCGCTGCACGAGGAGCGAGAACCGGAGCCCTTCGTCGGTGTCGTCGTCGGTCCGCGCCTCCGCGGCGTCGAGGCGGGCGAGCGCCTCGTCGTACCGGCCGACCTTCGAGAGCGCCCCGGCGAACGCCGCCTCGATCCGCAGCGTCCGGTCGTCCCCGGGTCCGAGCCGGTCGCGGGCGGCGTCGCTCGCGCGCCGGTACGCCTCGATCGACTCGCCGGTCCGTCCGAGGAGGCCGAGCGACCGCGCGACGTCCTGCAGCCCGGCGCAGTGGAGGTCCGGCCGGTCCTCGACCAGCGGCAGGATCCGCTCGAGGTGGGCGAGCGCCTTCTCGTGTTCCTCGACGGCGAAGTACCCGCCGGCGATCGAGAGGTGGAGGTCGATGGCGAACTCGTCGTCGTCGCCGGCGAGCCGGTCGAGCCGCGTCGCCGCGTCGTCGAGGAGGTCCGCCACGAGGAGGCCGGAGCCCCGCTCGTGGTCGCCCATCGACGAGAACGTGTCGAGGAAGAAGTCGACGCCCGCCTCCGCGCGCCGCCGGAGCTCGCGCTCGCGGACGAGGCCGAGCGACACGGTCACGAGGCCGGCGAGCAGGAGGAGGAGGAGCGCGGCGCCGGCGGCGAACGCGGCGCGGTGGCGGCGGACCAGCTTCCGCAGCCGGTACCCCGCGGTCGGCGGTCCGGCCTCGACCGGCTCGTGCGCGAGGTGGCGGCGCACGTCGTCCGCCAGCTCGGCCGCGCCGCGGTACCGGCGGTCGCGGTCCGACTCGAGCGCGCGGGCGGCGATCCAGCCGAGCTCGGGGTCGAGGTCGCCGCGCAGGCGGAGGAGCGGTCGCGGGTCGGTCTCCGCGAGGACGCGGATCGCCTCGGTCAGCCCGAGCCCCTCGACCTCCTTCGGCCGGCTGCCGGAGAGGAGTTCGAACAGCACGACGCCGAGCGCGTAGACGTCGACCCGGACGTCGATCGCCTGCGGGTCGCCCGCGAGCTGCTCCGGGCTCATGTACGAGAGGGTGCCGACGATCTCGCCGGCCGCGGTCGGGAAGACCGTGACGTCGGGGCTCGGCTCGAGCGCGCGCGCCACGCCGAAGTCGATGATCTTCACCCGCCCGTCGCGGTCGACGAGGAGGTTCTGCGGCTTCAGGTCGCGGTGGACGACGCCGCGCCGGTGGCCGTACTCGACCGCGTCGCAGACGTCGAGGAACAGCCGCAGCCGCGCGCCGACGTCGAGCGCCTCGTCGTCGGCGTACGCGGTCAGCGTCCGCGCCCTCTCGACGAACTCCATCGCGAGGAACGGGACGTCCCCCTCGGTCCCCGCCTCGTGGACCGTCGCGATCCCCGGGTGCGACAGGCGGGCGAGGACCTGCGACTCGAGCCGGAACCGCTGCCGCGCCTCGTCCGAGTCGACGCCGAGCTTCAGCGTCTTCACCGCGACGCGCCGCCGCGGCTCGTCCTGCTCCGCCTCGTAGACCGTCCCCATGCCGCCGGCGCCGACGCGCGCGACGATCCGGTACCGTCCGATCCGACGGCCGATCAGGTCGCCGACCGGCGCGGCGGCCGCCGCGTCCTCGGCCGCGCGGTCGACGATCCATCCGAGGTCCGGCCCCGCCTCGTCGGCGGCCAGGAGCGGACGGACGTCGTCGAGCAGCGACGGGTCGTCCGCGGCCGCCCCGGCGAGGTACGCGTCGCGCGCCGCGGGCTCGAGCGCCAGCGCCTCCTCCGCGATCGCGCGGACCCTCGACCAGCGTTCCGGGTCCAACCGCGCCTCAGGGGACGAGCGTGACGCTCACCGCGTTCGACGCGAACGAGGGCGCGCCGCTCGGACCGGCCGCCACGAAGGCGTGGTGGACGACCAGGCCGGCCGCCGACGCGGGGAGCCCGCCGGGGACCGAGAACTTCGCCTGCGCGCGCCCCGCCGCGTCGAGCGTCCCCACGCCCCCGGGGAGCGTCGGGCCGCCGGGGACGGCCGCGGTCAGGAAGAAGTACGCGTCGGGGACGAGCGGGATCGTCAGCCCGGAGACGGACGTCGGCGTGGTGCCGGTGATCGATCCGAGGATCACGAACGGCCGGTTCGCCGCCGCCGGCGCGTCGAGGAGGAGGGACTCGCCGCCGACCGCGGAGAGGTCGATCGCGTGGCCGCAGGCGACGAGCGGCTGCCCGAGGTCCGAGAGGTCGTAGGAGTGGACCGCGCCCATGCTCTCGGGGTAGAGGAACGGGTTGTCGTCGTACGACGGGGCGCCGACGAGGAGACCGTCGTCGTACAGCGCGACCGCGGACCCGAAGTTCGAGAACGTGACCGCGTCGGGGTAGCCCAGCTCGGTGAGCGTCGACCACGAGGTCCCCCCGGCCGACTCGAACACGCCGGCGTATCCGCCCCCGCCGACGGCGAGCCGGCTCCCGTCGAACGCGAGCGACCGGCCGAACGACTGCGCCGTCGTCCCCGGGACGATCGAGGGCCGCTCGATCCAGACCCCGCCGACGAGCTCGAACGGGACGACCCGGCCGGTGCCGGCGCCGACCGGCCGCCACGGCGTCGAGCCGAAGAGCGTGGTCCCCGCGCCGGTCAGGACCGTCCCGAACCCGTCGTTCGCCTGGGCGCCCGCCGGGGCGAGTCGGGCCTGCTCGGTCCACGTGCCGCCGACCAGCGCGAAGACGTACACCGATCCGCCGACCCCCTGACCGGGCGCGCCGACGAAGAGCCGACCGCCCTGGAAGTGGACGGCGTCGCCGAACCGCGCCCCGGCGACGAGGCTGGGGGGCGCGACGCCGGTGACCGGGACCCAGCTCCCGCCGACCTTCTCGTAGAGGTAGACGGCGCCGGTGGTGAAGTGCTTCGGCGCCGACACGGCGACCCGCGTCCCGTCCTCGGAGATCGCCACCGCGTCGCCGTACTCGATCGAAGAGCTCGGGGCCGGTGGGAAGAAGGTGGCGGCGGTCGTCCACGTCCCCGCCACGCGCTCGATGATCGCCATCGCCCCCTGGCCGAAGAGGCCGCCGGTCGACGTCGAGTCCTGCGGGTCGCCCATCGCCATCAGGTCGCCCCGGAGCGCGACCGATCGACCCATGGCGGAGGGGTTGGACGAGCCGCCGCAGGAGAGCGTCGTCCGCAACCACGTCTCGTTCTCGAGTTTCTCGAAGTGACCGATGCAGTATCCGTTCAGGTGGCCGAAGAACGCCTCTTCCCCCTGCGCCGCGATCGCCGAGCCGACGCCTTCCTGGTGGAAGCCGACGTACGTGCTCGCGGGAGGGCACTGCCCCGAGGCCGCGGCGGCGAGCAGGACGACCAGGGATGGGACCCCGATCCGGTGGGGGGCGGGCAGGCTCATGGGGAGGTCTCCTTCGGGGGTGGGGATCGGGCATCGGCCGCCCGCGGGTCCCATCGTAGCCCCGCGCGTCCGCCCGGCGGTGACCCGAGCGCCCGAACGGACCGGCTAGACTCGCCCGTGATGTCCGACGCCGACGCCCTCCGGCTCTTCCGGGAGCTCCTCGACCTCGATCCGGCCGAGCGATCGCGAGCGCTCGACGCGGCGTGCGCGGGCGACGACGAGCTGCGGGAGCGCGTGGTCCGGCTGCTCGAGGCGGACAAGACCGGGCCGGACCTCGCGTGGATCGTCGAGCGGGAGATCGGGCGGGAGCTCGACGGCGCGTCCGAGGGGCCGCCGGGCGAGGAGATCGACCTGACCGGGCGGCGGATCGGGCGGTACCGGATCGTGCGTCGGATCGGGTCGGGCGGGATGGGGACGGTCTACGAGGCGGAGCAGGACGAGCCGCGGCGGCGGGTCGCGCTGAAGACGCTCCGCTTCGGGGTCGACTCGAAGGAGGCGGTCTCGCGGTTCAAGCTCGAGGCGCAGGTCCTCGCCCGCATGTCGCACCCGGGGATCGCGACCATCCTCGAGGCGGGGCGGTCGGAGGGGGTCCCGTTCTTCGCGATGGAGTTCGTCGAGGGGGCGCGTCCGCTGACGGAGTACGCGGAGGCCGAGGGGCGTTCGGACGCGGCGCGGGTCGACCTCTTCCTCGAGTTCTGCGACGCGGTCGCGTACGGGCACGCGCGCGGCGTCGTCCACCGCGACCTGAAGCCGCAGAACCTCCTCGTCGACCGCGAGGGGCGACCGAAGATCATCGACTTCGGCGTCGCGCGCGCGCTCGACCCGGTGCCGGACGTCACGCTCCAGCCGACCAGCAGCGGCGAGATCGTCGGGACGCTCGGCGCGATGAGCCCGGAGCAGCTCTCCGGCGACCCGGAGGAGGTCGACGTGCAGAGCGACGTCTACGCGCTCGGCGTCGTGCTGTTCCAGCTCCTGACCGGCGAGCGCCCGAAGGAGGCGCGCGGACTCTCGCTGACCGAGGCGATCCGGGTCCTCTCGACGAGCGAGCCGCGGCGCCTCGGCGACGCGCGGCCGGACCTCCCGGTCGAGCTGGAGTGGATCGTCGGCAAGGCGCTCGAGACCGATCGCGCGCGGCGCTACCGCTCCGCGAACGACCTCGCGGACGACCTCCGCCGGTTTCGCGCCCACGAGCCGGTCGTCGCCAGCCCGCCGTCGACGGTCTACCGCGTCCGGAAGTTCGTGCGCCGCCACCGGGTCGGCGTCGCGGCCGGCGCGCTCGTCCTCCTCTCGCTCGTCGGCGGCATGATCGCGACCGGGCTCGCGCTGGTCCGCGAGAGCGCGCAGCGCCGCCGGCTCGAGAGGATGACCGAGTTCCAGACGTCGATCTTCAGCTCGATGCAGGCGCAGGGGCTCGGGCCGGACGCGCGGATGGCCGACGCGCTCGACCTGGCGTCGTCCCGCGTCGCCGCCGAGTTCGACGAGGACCCGGTGTCGCGCGCCGAGCTCGAGCGTTCGTTCGGGATCGCGTACTTCGCGCTCGGCCGGTTCGAGGACGCGCGGAGGATGTACGAGGGCGCCGTCGACGTCCTGGTCGCGGAGTTCGGGCCGCGCTCCGAGGAGGCGCTCGCGTCCCGCATCGCGCTCGCCAGCACGCTCGACGCCCTCGACGAGATCGACGCCGCGATCGCGATGTACGAGCCGCTCGTCGAGGACTGCCGCGAGGCGATCGGAGGGTCCGCGCCGCCGACGATCCGGTCCGAGCTGTTCCTCGCCCGGGCGCTGCTCCGACGGGGGGAGGTCGAGCGCGCGAACGGACTCCTGGCGCGGGCGGCCGACGGGCTGGAGCGGGGGTTGGCGCGCGGGTTCGCGTACGGGAACGTCCCGATGATGCTCGCCGACACGCGCGGGCGGGCGCTCGCGGAGGCGGGCGACGTCGAGGGGGCGGCGGCGGTCTATCGCGCCGCCGAGGCGTCGATCGCCGCGCGGTTCGGCGACGACCTGCCGGACCTCGCGAACATCCGGTTCAACCACGGGATGCTCCTGAAGTCGGCGCGACGGTACGGCGAGGCGAGGCCGCTGCTGCGGGACGCGCTGCGCGTCATGCGCCCGCACCTCGGCGCCGAGCACCCGATGGTCGAGATCATCACGGTCCACCTCGCCGAGTCGATCCGGCAGGCGGAGGACGGCCTGGAGGAGGCGATCCCGCTCTACACCGAGGCGATCCGCCTGAAGCGCGCGAGGGGCGACCGGCCGTTCGCCATCCAGCAGATGGAGGCGAACCGGATCTCGATCCTCTGGTCGCTCGGCCGGTTCGAGGAGGTCGACCGCCGGCAGCGGGCGCTGGTGGAGGAGGTCGATCGCGAGTCGCCGGACCACTGGTTCCGCTGGTTCGTCCACCTGCAGCGCGGTCGCTTCCTCGTCCAGCGGGGTCGGCTGGAGGAGGCGGCGCCCGCGCTCGAGTGGGCGCGCGACCTCGGCGAGCGGTTCGCCGGCGAGGGGCGGGTCCGTCCCGCGGAGACCGCCGAGGCGTGGCGGGAGCTCGAGGCCGCGCGGCGGGGCGAGCGACCGGCGGAGGAAGAGGAGATCCCCCCGACGTCGAAGGGGCGTTGACGCGCCCTCTCGGGGCCCTCTCGCGGGAGGGGGTGATCGTCTTGACGCGATCTTGACGTATCGGAGTTCGTCCGACAAGGTGCGGCGTCTCTCCCCAGCTCGGTCCCCGCCGGCCCGGTGGGCCATGCCCCGCCCCGAGCGCATCTCCGAAGGACGCCGCCTTGAAACGCTCCCTGCTCCTCCTCTCGTTGTTCACCGCCGGCGACGCCGCGGTCGCCCAGGACTTCTACGACGTCGACGTGCTCCGCACCGTCGACCTGACGTTCCACGACGCCGGCTGGTGGACGAAGCTCCAGCAGAACTACTCGTCGCAGACGAACATCCTCGCCGACCTGACGGTCGAGAGCGTCGTCTATCCGGACGTCGGCGTGCGGATCCGCGGCAACACCTCGTACACGTGGCTGCCGCCGGGGTCGCAGAAGGTCTCCCTGAACGTCGAGGTCGACTTCGTCCACGACGGTCAGGAGGTGATGGGATACAAGAACCTGAACTTCAACAACGCGTTCACCGACCCGACGTTCTGCCGCGAGGTCGTGTTCTCGAACATCCTCGCCCAATGGATCCCGAACGGCCGCGCCAATCACATCGTCCTCACGCTGAACGGCCAGAACTGGGGCGTCTACGCCAACGTTCAGCAGTTCGACAAGACGATGCTGGAGGCGTACTTCGATGACGAGGACGGGATGCGGGTCAAGTGCGCGAACAACCCGAACGGCCCGGGCCTGCAATACTTCGGGTCGAACCCGTCGTCGTACTCCGTGTACGAGATCAAGGACGACGGCGGGCTGGCGGACCCGGTCGGCGAGATCATCGCCATCTGCAATGCGGTCGACAACACGCCGCCGGCGAACTGGGCGCTGGTGGATCAGATCTTCGCCGTCGATCCGTCGTCGTGGACCGTCGCGTTGGAGAACCTCTACTCCGACGACGACAGCTACGTGAACAAGGGGTGCGACTTCGTCATGTACCGCGACCCGGTCGACGGCCGGTCGCGCCTGCTGCAGACCGACGGCAACGAGAGCTGGAGGGAAGCCAATTGGGCGGCCGACCACCACTTCAGCCAGAGCAGCAAGCCGTTCCTGAACAAGGTCCTCGCCTCGAGCGAGATGCGAAGCCGGTACTACGCCCATCTGAGCGCGGCCATGGAGGACTTCGACTGGAGCACGCTCGGCGCCGAGTTCACGGCGCGGCGGAACCTGATCGACGCGGCGGTCCAGGCCGACCCGAAGAAGCTCTACAGCTACCAGGCGTTCGTGAACAACTTCACGACCACGGTCAACCTGGGCGGCGGGCCGTTCGGGGGGAACGTCATCGGGCTCCAGCAGTACGTGACGCAGCGGCGGGCGCTGCTGCTCGCCGATCCCGAGATCGCGGCGAACCGTCCGACGATCGCCGGCGCGGCGATGAGCACGAACGTGCCGCTGATGCCGATCCACGTCACCGCGACCGTCACCGGGATCGACCCGGTCCAGCGCGTGACGGCGTACACCCGTCCCGACCCGAGCCTGCCGTTCCAGTCGACCCCGATGCTCGACGACGGCCTCTCCGGGGACGGCGCCGCGGGGGACGGCGTCTACGGGGCGCTCCTCCCGTTCACCGCCGTCGCCGGCCAGAAGGTCTCGTGGTACGTCGGCGCCATGTCGGCCAACGTGCAGCGCGCCCAGTCGTTCGCGCCGGCGCGCACCGAGCTCGCGCCGTACGTCACGGCGTTCACCGGGGGGACGGGGACCAGCGACGTCGTCATCAACGAGTTCCTGGCGAAGAACGACTCCGTGATCCAGGACCCGTCGGGGAGCTGGGAGGACTACGTCGAGCTGTACAACCGCGGCGCGGCGACGGTCGACCTGTCGGGCATGTACATGACCGACAAGCTCTCCAACCCGACGAAGTGGCAGATCCCGGCGGGGACGATGCTCGGCGCCGGTCAGACGCTGTTGATCTGGGCCGACGAGGACCTCGGCGAAGGACCGCTGCACGGGGACTTCAAGCTGTCGACCGACGGCGAGGAGATCGGGCTGTTCGACGTCGACGGCGCGACCCTGCTCGACAGCGTGGTCTTCGGCGCGCAGGAGGCGGACGTGTCGACCGGTCGCCTCGAGGACGGCGGCGATCTCTGGGTGACCTTCCCGGCGCCGACCCCCGACCTGCCGAACGAGCCGGGCTGCGGCGTCCGCGCCTACGACCAGCTCGACCCCGCCCAGCACACCCTCACCATGACCGCCGCGGGCGGCGGTTCGCTCGGCTCCACGCTGACGTTCACCACCGACGGGTTCCTGGCGAGCACGTCGACGTTCTTCGCGTACGGCGTGGCGCCGCTCCACGTCCAGGTGACCCCGGAGATCGTGGCGCTGATGAGCGGGAACGTCGTGTTCGCGTGGCCCGCGGACGCGGCGGGCGTCGCCACCGTGCCGTTGCCGCTCCCCACGGACACCGGCCTGATCGGCAAGAAGTTCTACTTCCAGGCCGCGGGGATCGACGCGGGCGGGGCGGTGGGCGGTTCGAACGCCGTCCACCTGACCATCTGCCCCTGAGCGACCCTCTCGTGTCGCGTCGGCGCCCGCCCGCTCCTCCTCGAGCGAGGCGGGCGCCGTCGCGTTCTCGTCCGACCGAGTAGGCTCGTCGGACCAGGAGGCTCCCATGACGCATCGATCGACGTCTCTCGCGCTGCTCGTCGCCCTCGCGGCGGCGCCCGCCCTCGCCCAGGACGACGCCCCCCGCGGCCTCGTCCGGAACGAAACGGGCGCGCTCGACGGATACACGCTCTTCACGCCGCTGCGCGGGACGGAGACGCACCTGATCGACATGGAGGGGGAGATCGTCAAGACGTGGGAGTCGGAGTGGATGCCCGGGCAGTCGGTCTACCTGCTGCCGAACGGGAACCTGCTGCGGTGCTGCCGCGCCGAGAACGAGGTCTTCGCCGGCGGCGGCGAGGGGGGGCGCGTCGCGGAGTACCACTGGGACGGGGACCTCGTCTGGGAGTACGTCTGCTCGGACGAGTCGCGCCGCCAGCACCACGACGTCGATGTGCTCCCGAACGGGAACGTCCTCCTCATCGCGTGGGAGATCGTCAGCCGCGACCGCGCGCTCGCGCTCGGGCGCGACGAGGAGCTCCTCGGGACCGGGCACTGGTGGCCGGACTGCGTGCTCGAGGTGAGGCCGACGCCGCCGAAGGGGGGCGAGGTCGTCTGGGAGTGGCACGCGAAGGACCACCTGATCCAGGACCGCGACCCGGAGAAGCCGAACCACGGCGACCCGGCCGCGCACCCGGAGCGGATCGACGTCAACGCCGACGCCTTCTCGCTCGGGGAGGCGGGGGCGGGGCCGATGACCAAGGCGGAGGAGGAGCGGCTCCGCGCGCTCGGGTACGTCGGCGGTGGCGACGACGACCGCGACCGGCGCCCGCGCCGCGACCGGGGGCGGGGACGCCGCGACCGGCGGTCGGACTGGATGCACACGAACTCGGTCGCGTACAACCCCGCGCTCGACCAGATCGTGCTGAGCATCAAGACGCTCGGCGAGGTCTGGATCATCGACCACGACACGACGACGGAGGAGGCGGCCGGGCCGAAGGGGGACCTCCTGTATCGGTGGGGGAACCCCGCCGCGTGGAGCGCCGGGCCGGTCGACGAGCGGCGCCTCTTCGGGCAGCACGACGCGCGCTGGGTGAACGCCGGCGACGGCTGGAACCTCACGATCTACAACAACGGCCGCGGGCGTCCGGACGGCGACTGGTCGTCGGTCGACGAGATCGCGCTCCCGCTCGCGCCGGACGGGACGTACCGGCGCGCGCCGGGGCGGCCGTTCGGTCCGGAGCAGCTCGTCTGGACCTACGCCGGGAGCGAGGGCGACCGGTTCTTCTCGAGCTTCATCTCCGGCGCCGAGCGGCTGCCGAACGGGAACACGCTGGTCTGCGTGGGGGAGGGGGGCGAGGTGTTCGAGGTGACGCGGGACGGCGAGGTCGTGTGGGAGTGGCACTGCCCGATCGCCGGCCGAGAGCCCGGACCCGGGGGCGGACCTCCGCCGGGCGCCGGTCGCCCGGCCGGCGACGGCCCGCCGCCCGACGGCGCCGGCGGCCGTCACGGCGGTGGCCGCGCCCGGTACGGCCTGTTCCGCGCCACCCGCGTCCCGAAGGACGCGCCCGCGCTCGCGGGCAAGTCGCTCGGGAAGCGGAAGAGCTTCTGAGGACGCGCGGGCGACCGCGCTCGGATCGGCGAGGAGACGATGACGCGACCGGAGACGGGTGGATTCTCGCTCGACGGCCGCACCGCCGTGGTCGTCGGCGGCGGGAGCGGGGTCGGGCGCGGAGCGGCGCTCGGGCTCGCGGCGGCCGGGATGCACGTCGTGGTCGCCGACGTCGACGGCGCGTCGGCGGAGACGGTCCGGAACGAGCTGTCGGCCGCCGGGGCCGAGGCGACCGCCGCGAGGGTCGACGCCGTCGACTTCGAGTCGCTCGCGGGTCTGGCGTCGCTCCTCGAGCGGGACCGCGGCGCCGTCGACGTCCTCGTCACCACCTTCGGCGCGATCGTCGACCGCCGGGTCGTCGACGCGAGCGACGACGAGTGGGGCTGGATGCTCGAGCTGAACCTCCTCGCGCACCTCCGCGCGGTGCGGGTCTTCCTGCCGCTGCTGCGGGCCGCGCGCCGACCGGCGCACGTCGTCCTGACCGCGTCCCTCGGCGGGTTGATCGCGCCGACGCCCGACGAGAGCCGCGGCTTCGACCTCGGCCCGTACGTCGCGTCGAAGCACGCGCTCGTCGCCGCGGCCGAGACGCTCCGGGACGAACTCGCGCCCGACGAAATCGGCGTCTCGGTCCTCTGTCCGACGCGGATCGCCGGCGACCTCGTCCGGACGTCCTCGCGCCATCGTCCGGCCCGCTTCGGCGGCCCGATCCCTCCGGTCGCCCCGACGTCGGCGTCCCCCTCCGGCGACCTGCCGGACCTCCTCCCCGGCGAGGCGGTCGGCCCGCTGGTCGTCGCGGCGATCCGCGACCGGCGGTTCCTCGTGCTGACGCACGACGCGTCCCTCCCGCGCGTGGAACGACACCATCGCCGTCGCGAGTCGGACGCCTCCGGCCGAGGCTCCTGACGACGAGGTCGCGTCCCTTCGTCGCGAATTCTTCTCGGCTCCGCGCTTGACTTCACTCCGCACCTTTCCCACCCTGCGCCGGTCATGAACGCGAAGCACATCCCCTCCCTCGCCCTGAAGGGCAAGAAGGCCAAGGCCAAGCGCGGGCTCCGGTCCGGGCGGTGGGGAGCGTGTTCCTTCTGACGTAGAGAGACACCAGACACCCGACGACGACGGAAACGAAGGAGATCGAAGATGACGCAGCAGACCGCCCTCACCGTCCCCTGCCCCGAGTGCGCCGCCGACGTGGCGTTCGCCGAGGCGCCGATGGAGTCCGAGATCGTGCCGTGCGGCGACTGCGGTGCGGACCTCGAGGTGCGCGGCACGTCGCCGATCACGCTCGAGACGGCGCCGGAGGTCGAGGAGGACTGGGGAGAGTGAGCGCTCCGCGGACCCTCGTCGAGAAGATCGTCGGCGCGCACGTCGCCCACGTCGAGGACGGCGCCGGCGCCGGCGTCGTCCGATGCGGCGACGCCGTCCGCCTCCGCCCGGCGATGCTCCTCACGCACGACAACACCGCCGCGGTCCTCGAGCGGTTCCGGGCGCTCGGCGGCGAACGGGTCGCCGCCCCGGACCGCCTCTTCTTCGCGATCGACCACGACGTCGAGAACGACGCGCCGGAGTCGCTCGCGCGGTTCGAGCGGATCCGGGCGTTCGCGGCCGAGCAGGGGGTCCGGTTCCGGCCCGCCGGCGAGGGGATCGGCCACCAGCTCCTCGTCGAGGAGGGGTTCGCCGCGCCGGGCGCGCTCTGCTGCGCGTCCGACTCGCACGCGAACCTGTACGGGGCGACCGGCGCGCTCGGCGTCCCGGTCGTCCGGACCGACGCGGCCGGCGTCTGGCTGACCGGCCGGACGTGGTGGATCGTCCCGCCGGTCGTGCGGGTCGAGCTGGTCGGCGCGCCGGCCGGCCCGGTCGTCGGGAAGGACGTCGTCCTCGCCCTGATCGGCGGCGTGCCCGCGGGCGACGTCGAGGGGCGCGCGGTCGAGGTCGGCGGCAAAGGCCTCGAGGCGCTCCGGCCGGACGACCGCCTGGCGATCGCGAACCTCACGACCGAGTGGGGCGCGATCGCGTGCGTGTTCGAGGTCGCCGGCGGCCCGCGCGCCGACGCCGGCGCGCCGTGGGAGCGGACGGTCACGCTCGACCTCGCCACCGTCCGGCCCGCGGTCGCCGGTCCGAACCGCGTCGATCGGGTCCGCCCGGTCGACGACGTCCGGCGCGAGCGGATCCGGATCGACCGCGCGTTCGTCGGGAGCTGCGCCGGCGGCCGGCTCGACGACCTCGCCGCGGCCGCCGCGGTGCTCGCCGGCCGGACGGTCGCGGACGGCGTGACGCTGCACGTCGCGGCCGCGTCGGCCGCGGTCCGGGCGGAGGCGGAGCGGCGGGGGATCTGGCGGACGCTGCTCGACGCCGGGGCGGTCCCGCTCCCGTCGGCGTGCGGCCCGTGCATCGGCCTCGGCTCCGCGCGGCTCGTCGGCGACGAGGTCTGCGTGTCGTCCGGCCCGCGGAACTTCGAGGGACGCATGGGGAGCCGGGACGCGACGGTCTGGCTCGCGTCGCCGGCGACGGTCGCCGCGTCGGCGGCGACGGGGTTCCTCGGCGGGGACGCGGAGGGGACGCTCGACGTCGGCGGCGCGCCGCGGGTCTCCGTCGAGGAGGGCGTCCCGGCCCGCGCGTCGGCCGCGGTCGAGCCGGGTCCCCTCCTCCCCGTCGTCGCCGGGCCGCTCGTCTTCCTCGACGCGGACGGCGTCTCGACCGACGCGGTCTACGCCGGCCGGCACACCTACCGCGCGCGGTCGCCGGAGGAGATGGCGGCGGTCGTCTTCGAGAACCTCGGCGGCGACCTCGCGGCGCGGCTCGGCGCGGGGTCGATCCTCGTCGCCGGCGCGCGGTTCGGCGTCGGGTCGTCCCGCGAGCAGGCGGTGACGGCCCTCGTCGCGCGCGGCGTCCGGGCGATCGTCGCGGCGTCGGTCCATCCGACCTACGTGCGGAACGCCGTGAACCACGGCTTCCTCGTCGTCGAGTCGCCGGCGTGCGTCGACGCGCTCCGCGCCGGCGAGGTCGACGCGGCGGAGGCGGCGATCGAGGTCGACCCGAACCTCGCCCGGGTCCGCGTCGGCGGGAGGACCTACCCGACGAGGCCGCTGGCGCCGGTCGTCCGCGAGCTGCTCGCCGCGGGCGGCCTCGCGGGGTGGACGGAACGGCCGGCGGCGCCGGCGGAGGTCTCGAGATGACGCCCGTGCCGACCGCGATCGCGCTCCTCCCGGGGGACGGGATCGGACCGGAGGTCGTCGCCGCGGCGAGGACGGTCCTCGACGCGACCGGCGTCCCGCTGACGTTCGCGGAGGGGGAGATCGGCTGGGAGTGCTTCGAGGCGCGCGGGACGGCGCTCCCCGACGAGACGATCGAGCTCGTCCGTTCGAGCGACGCGGCCCTCCTCGGGGCGGTGACGTCGAAGCCGCCGGACGAGGTCGGGCCGGGGCGCGGCGCCTTCCGGTCGCCGATCGTCGGGCTCCGGCGCGCGCTCGACCTGCACACGTGCGTCCGGCCGGTCCGGGCGCTCCGGGCGGAGGACGGCGAGCTCGACCTCGTCGTCGTCCGGGAGAACACGGAAGGGCTGTACGCCGGGCTCGACTTCCGGCCGACGCCGGACGGGCTGGCGGACGCGCTCGGGCTCGGGCCGGATCTGCGCGGCGACGACGTGGCGATCACCGCCCGGATCGTCACCCGGCGCGCGGTGCGGCGCGTCGCGCGGGCGGCGTTCGCGATCGCGCGGACGCGGCCGGCGCGGCGGGTGACGCTCGCCGAGAAGCCGAACGTGATGCGGGCGACCGGCGGGCTGTTCCTGGAGGAGACGCGCGCCGTCGCGGCCGAGCACCCGGACGTCGAGTTCGCGTGGGAGAACGCGGACGCCGTCTGCGCGCGGATGGTCCGCGAACCGGCGCGCTACGACGTCCTCCTCGCGGGGAACCTGTTCGGCGACCTCCTCTCCGACCTCGCGGCGGGGCTCGCGGGCGGGCTCGGCCTGCTGCCGTCGGCGAACCTCGGCGACGAGGCGGCCCTGTTCGAGCCGGCGCACGGCTCGGCCCCGGACATCGCGGGGTGGGGCGTCGCGAACCCGCTCGCCGCGATCCTGGCCGCGGCGATGCTCCTCGACCGGATCGGCGAGGCGGCGGCCGCCGCCGCCGTCCGGCGCGCCGTCGACGACGTCGTCGCCGACGCCCGGACGCTCACTCGAGACCTCGGAGGCCGCGCCTCCACCGCTCAGGTCGCCCGCGCCGTCGCGGCGGCCGTTTCCGTCCCGGAGAACCCGGAGACCCGGGAGAGAAGAGTCCCATGACGATCCCGCCGTTCTCGATCATCGAGTCGACCCTCCGCGAGGGGGAGCAGTTCGTGAACGCGTTCTTCACGACCGAGCAGAAGATCCGGCTCGCGACCCTGCTCGACGCGTTCGGCGTCGAGTACCTGGAGGTGACCTCGCCGCTGGCGTCGCCGCGGAGCCGCGAGGACTGCGCCACGCTGGCCGGCCTCGGCCTGAAGGCGAAGGTGCTGACGCACACGCGCTGCCACGAGGACGACGTCCGCGTCGCGCTCGAGACCGGCGTCGACGGCGTCGACGTCGTGATCGGGACGTCGTCGAAGCTGCGCGAGTTCAGCCACGGCAAGTCGATCGACGAGATCGTCGCGATCGCGCGGGACGTCCTGCCGGCGCTCGTCGAGGCGGACGTCGAGGTCCGGTTCAGCACCGAGGACTCGCTCCGGAGCGACCCCGAGGACCTGTTCCGCGTGTACGAGGCGGTGGCCGAGCTCGGCGTCGACCGGGTCGGCGTGGCGGACACGGTCGGGATCGGGACGCCGCGGCGGATCTTCGACCTGGTCTCCGAGCTCCGGCGGCGGGTCCCGTGCGACATCGAGTTCCACGGCCACGACGACTCGGGCTGCGCGATCGCGAACTCGTTCGCCGCGCTCGAGGCGGGGGCGACCCACATCGACACCAGCGTCCTCGGGATCGGAGAGCGGAACGGGATCACGTCGCTCGGCGGCCTGATCGCGCGGATGGTGACGCTCGACCGCGACGCCGTCGTCGCGAAGTACCGCCTGAACCTCCTCCGGACGATCGACGAGACGGTCGCCGCGCTGGTCGGGGTCGACGTCCCGTTCAACAACCCGATCACCGGGTTCTCCGCGTTCACGCACAAGGCGGGGATCCACGCGAAGGCGGTCCTGAACGACCCGTCGACGTACGAGGCGCTCCGCCCGGAGGACTTCGGACTGTCGCGGTACGTCCACGTCGCCCACCGGCTGACCGGGCACCACGCGATCAGACACCGCGCCGAGCAGCTCGGGCTCCGGTTCGGGCCCGAGACGCTGAAGCGGCTGACGGCGCGGGTGAAGGAGCTCGCCGATCGGCGGGGGATGACGCTCGACGCGGTCGACGCGCTCCTCCACGAGGCGGAGGAGGAGGAGCGGGGCGCCGCCGCGCCGGTCGATGCGATCGAGGCGGTCGTCGAGTCGGCGGGAGGTGCCTCGTGAACGTCCTCCTGCTCCACGCGCGCGTCCGGGTCGAGGAGAAGCTCCTTCACGCCGAGCTCACGCGGCGCGGCCACGGCACGACGATGCTCGCGGTCGACGACCTCGTCCTGTCGCTCCCGCCGCGCGACGGAGACCTCGACGTCCGTCCGTTCGACGTCGTGTTCGACCGTTGCCTCAGCCACTCGAAGGCGCAGGCCGCCCTCGCGCTCCTCGAGGGGCGGGGCGCCCGGTGCGTGAACCGGGCCGAGGTCGCGCGCGTCTGCGGCGACAAGATCGCCACCAACGTCGCGCTCGTGAACGCCGACGTCCCGGTCCCCGCGGCGACCTGCGCGTTCTCCCGCGAGGCGGGCGTGACCGCGATCGAACGGCTCGGCTATCCGGCCGTCCTGAAGCCGCCGGTCGGGTCGTGGGGGCGACTCCTCGCGAAGCTGAACGACCGCGACGCGACCGAGGCGGTCCTCGAGCACAAGGAGACGCTCGGCGGCCCGCACCACGGGATCGTCTACGCGCAGCAGTACGTCGAGAAGGACGGGCGGGACATCCGGGCGTTCGTCGTCGACGACGACGTGATCTGCGCGATCGAACGGCGGTCGCCGCACTGGATCACGAACACGGCGCGCGGCGCGCGGGCGTCCGGCCTGACCGTCGGCCCCGCGCTGGAGCGGATCTCGCGCGCCGCGGCGCGCGCGGTCGGCGGAGGGATCGTCGCCGTCGACGTCTTCGAGGCCGCGGACGGCGCGCTGCTGGTCGGGGAGGTGAACGCGACGATGGAGTTCCGGAACTCGATCGAGACGACCGGCGTCGACATCCCGGCGCGGATCGTCGACGCGCTGGAGCGGGCGGCGGGGGCGGACGAGGTCGGGGCGCCGGCGCGCGCGCGGGAGGTCGGCCATGCATAGGGTCGCGATCGTCGGCGGCTCCGGTTTCGCGGGAGGCGAGCTGCTGCGGCTCCTCCTCGGCCACCCGGACGTGGAGGTCGTCCAGGCGACGTCCCGCTCGCTCGCCGGCCGCCCGCTCCACCAGGCGCACCCGAACCTCCGCGGCCGGACGGACCTCCGCTTCTCGCCGCCGGACGACCTGCTCGCGGCGGACGTCCGGTTCGTCGCGCTCGGGCACGGCGAGACGGCGGCCGACCTCGACCGGCTCGCGGACGGCGCCGGCGCGCTGGTCGACCTCTCGGCCGACTTCCGGCTGCGCGACCCGGGCCGCTACGAGGCGACGTACGGCGCGCCGCACCCGTGCCCGGAGCGGCTCGGGGAGTTCGTCTACGGCCTCCCCGAGCTGCACCGCGACGCGCTCGCCGGCGCGACGCGCGTCTCGGGCGTCGGGTGCAACGCCACCGCGGTGAACCTGGCGCTCCTCCCGCTCGCGCGCCACGGGCTGATCGAGCGCGCGGTCGTCGAGGTGAAGGTCGGCTCGTCGGAGGCGGGCGGGCGACCGAGCGACGCGAGCCACCACCCGGTCCGCGCCGGCGCGGTCCGCGCGTACGCCCCGACCGGCCACCGCCACCAGGCCGAGGTCGCGCAGGAGCTCGGCGACTTCCCGCTGTCGATGTCGGTCACCGCCATCGAGATGGTCCGGGGCGCGGCGGCGACGGCGCACGTCTTCCCGACGCGCTCCCTCGACGAGAAGGAGCTGTGGGGGCTGTTCCGCGAGGCGTTCCGGGACGAACCGTTCGTGCGGATCGTCAAGGAGCGTCGCGGCGCGTACCGCTATCCCGAGCCGAAGATCCTCGCCGGGACGAACCTCGCCGACGTCGGCTTCGCGCGGGACGAGGCGTCCGACCGCGTCGTCGTCCTGTCGGCGATCGACAACCTCGGGAAGGGGGCCGCGGGGAGCGCGGTCCAGAGCATGAACCTGATGCTCGGGCTCGACGAGACGCGCGGGCTCGACTTCTTCGGGCTCTGCCCGATCTGACGGAGCACGGAGACGACGATGAACGTGGTGAAGATCGGCGGGAGCGCGGGGGTCGACCTCGACGCGGTCTGCGACGACGTGGCGGCGGCGCGCGCGCGCGGACCGCTGGTGCTGGTGCACGGCTGTTCGCACGCGGCGAACCTCCTGCAGGAGGCGCTCGGACAGCCGCCGCGGTTCGTGACCTCGCCGTCGGGGTACGAGAGCCGGTTCACCGACCGGCGCGCGCTCGAGATCCTGGTGCAGGCGGCGGGCGGCGTGAACGCGGCGATCGTCGAGCGGCTTCAGCGCCGCGGCGTCCGCGCGGTCGGTCTGTCGGGGCTCGACGGCGGGCTCTGGAAGGGGCCGCGGAAGACCGCGATCCGGGCGGTCGAGGCGGGGCGCGTCCGCGTGCTGAGGGACGGGTACACCGGCGCGGTGCGCGAGGTCGACGCGTCGCTCCTCCGCCCGCTCCTCGCCGCGGGGTGCCTGCCCGTGCTCGGGCCGCCGGCGCTCTCGGACGACGGCTTCGCGGTGAACGTCGACGGCGACCGCGCGGCGGCGGCGACCGCGGCCGCCCTCGGCGCGGACACGCTGGCGATCCTCTCGAACGTCCCGGGGCTGCTCGCGGACGTCGACGACCCGACGTCGCTCGTGCGGGAGATCCCCGCCGGCGAGCTCGAGGGGGCGACCGCGCTCGCGAAGGGGCGGATGCGGATCAAGCTTCTCGGGGCGAAGGAGGCGCTCGCCGGCTGCGTGCGGCGGG
>JAUIEL010000759.1 GCA_030428825.1 bacterium | reverse complement strand
CAGATGCCGGCCGCGACCACGACCGCCGTCGCGACGAGGTGGACGCGCGCGTTCGCCTGCGTCCGGAGCATCGTCGCGATCCCGGCCAGCGCGTGGCGGACGCTGCGCAACCGGCCGGAGAAGAGGTGGTGCGGACGTCGCCGCTCTTCGGTCATCGGGCCGAGTCTATCGGCCCGGTGACGGCGCGACCTTCGAACCGCCCCGATCCGCCCGGGCGGGCCGCTCACGCCGTCCGCGGCGCCCGACGGAACGCCGCGGAAACCCTCGGGGGCGATCTTCGGGATGCGAGGATCTCCCCCCTCCGGCGCCGCCGATCGTCGCGGTTCGCTCGGGGTCGGGGTCGGGGGCGGCCGCGGATGCGCCGATCGACCTCGCAACCGCACCGGACCTCCGCGTGTCGCGACCGGGAGGGCGATCGGCGATCGAGGACCGGGTCGCGGCCCCCCGACGTCAAGGACCGTGCGGCGTCAGATCGACGGATCGAGGAGCGTCAGCACGCTCGACGGGGCGAGGACGGCGCCCGCCGCCGACAGGTACGCCGCCTGCAGGTGGACGTCGACCGCGCCGACGCCGGCGGGCGGGAGGTCGTTCACCTGGAACGGCACCGCCGCCTTTCCGGTCGCGTCGAGGGCGCCGAGGGAGAAGACGCCGGTGACCGGGCCGACGAGGAGGACCCCCTGGTGGAACGGGAGCGAGACGTGGCCGGTCCCCGGGGAGAGGAAGAGGAGGACGCCGTCCCCCGGAAGCCCCTCGAACGTGAGCGTGCCGGACTCTCCCTTCCGGGTCGGCGAGGAGGCGGCGAAGCGGGTTCCGGGCGCCAGCGGCCCTTCGACCCCGCCGTTCGGGTCGACGATCGCGGCGCCGTCGGCGCAGCCCTGCCCGACGGTTCCGCCGGCGACCGTCGTGTCGTAGAGGGCGACGTTCGACGCGGTCACGACCAGGCCGTGGCCGGCCGCGGTGCAACACGGCGCGAAGGCGGACTGTTCGCCCCCGTTCCCGCCGACGATCCGGCAGCCGACGAAGGAGACCGAGGCGCACTGGAAGACGTTCGCGGCGACCTCTCCCGGCACGAACGTCGACGGCCCCGAGAACGGGACCTCGCAATAGCCGTCGGTGCCGAGGATCTCCGCGTCCTCGACCCGGATCGCGCCGGCGGAGGACGAGAAGCGAATCGGGGCGTCGATGCCGCGCAAGACGACTCGCTGACTGTGGGTGAGGTTCTGGACGTAGACCTCGGCGGAGATTCCGAATGGAGGGAACCAGATCGTCGAGACGCTCGCCCCTTGCTCCGCCACGATGGTCAGGCTCTTCGCGTCCACGGTGAAGCCGGAATACACGCCGGCCTTCACCAGGATCGTGTCGCCGTCCGCGGCGGCGGCGACCGCGTCGACGATGCCGAACGCGCCGCCCGGGCCACCCGTGACGACGTGGACGGCGGCGAGGGCGCTCGGCCCGACGAGCAGGGCCGACGCGAGCGAGAGGGAGCGGAGTCCGTGCTGCATGACGTTTTCCTTCCTGGGGCCGTACGCGGCCCGATCATCTCCGGCCAACGTGGCGCGAGACTGGGTCGGGAAGGGACAGGTCTTCCGGCCGGGAATCGCCACGGCCGGTCCCGATCCCCCTCTCCCGGCCCGAGACCCGAGGTTCTGGGGATCTGCTACGTTCCTCGTTCGCCGCCGGGAGGGACCTCATGAGAAGCGAGACCGCGCCGACCCACGACCCGACCGACCGTGCCGCGTGCGCGACCGAGCTGTTCGAGCGGGACGACCTGCTCGGCGGGCAGGAGCGCTGGTACGACGAGCGCGCCGGCCGGAACAAGCGGTGGACGCAGCGCCTCGGCGTGACGATCGTCCTCGCCGGCGCGGCGACGACGGTCGTCCAGCTCTGGGCGCCGCCGCCCCCCGGCGAGCCGGACCTCCCGGTCCATTGGAGCGCCGCCGTGACCGCGCTGCTCGGGGCGCTGGTCGTCCTCGCGAAGGGGGTCGAGCGGATCTGGGATTTCGACGGGACGTGGAAGACGTACCGGATGGCGAGCGAGGCGATGAAGCGCGAGCGCCGCCTCTACCTCACCGCCGCCGGCCCGTACCACGACCTGGACGACGCCGAGGCGTACCGCTCGTTCGTCGAACGCCTCGAGCGGGTGATGTCCGACGAGGGGAGCGCGTACTGGAGCGCGCGGTCGGCCGTCGAGGAGCAGAAGGAGACGGGGAAGGGCGGGTGAGGCGAGGGGCCGCCCCGTCCCGCCCTCTCGTTTCCCTCAGTCGACGTACGCCAGGCCGAACGGGTTCGTGTCGGCCTTCGCCTCGCCGACCTTCACCAGCTCGACGTCGGCGAACGGCAGCCACCACGGCCCCGTGAACTTCAGCGTGTGGAGCGTCACCGTGTCGCTCGTCGCGCCGGAATGGGTGACCATGATCCGGTGACCGAACGGCGTCGCCGCGATGTTGTGCGCGGTCGGCGTCCCGGTGTCGGCCTGGTCCTTCGCCGAGAGCCCGAACCACGACGCGCGGAGGGCGTGGAGATCGTCGCTCCCGCCGCCGGTGATGTCCGCCACCAACAGGACGCGGGTCCCCGCGGGTTGGAACACGCCGTGCGCGCCGGGGAGCGGGAGGGTCTGGAGCTTCTTCATGGTGACGGCGTGGAAGACCGCGACCTCGCCGGTCTCCTGCGACGGGACGTAGAGGCGCTGGCGGTGTCGATCGAGCCAGAGATGAGGGTCGCCGCCGACCGCGACGCGCGCCTTCTCCTTCCCCTTCTTCTGGTCGAACTGGACGACCCAGTCGGACGCGCCCGATCCGCCGAGCAGGCTGACCCACGCGAACTTCTTCCCGACGTAGACGTCGTGCGGCTTGTAGCCGTCCGCCACCAGGTCTTCCGGCATCGGCACGGTCTCCACGACCTTCATCGTCTTCGTGTCGATCACCGACGACGTGGCGTCGATGTCGTTGTTCACCCAGAGCCGGTGCTTCCCGGCCCACATGTGGAAGACGCCTCGGCCGACCGCGATCTCGCCGAGGACGGAGTAGTCGTCGGACGAGAACCGGACGACGCGGTCGTTGGCGCGATCCCCGACGAGCACTTCGTCGCCGACCTGCTGCAC
>JAUIEL010000758.1 GCA_030428825.1 bacterium | reverse complement strand
CGACGCGAACCGGTCGAGGTTGTCCTTGTGGATCGCCCCGGTGAAGACGGTCATCTCCCGGTCGACCTGGTGGCCGAAGCCGCCGGCGATCGGGTAGAGGAGCTTCTGGATCTCGGCCAGCTCGAGGACGTCGCTCCCGGCGCCGGTGATCATCTTCGCGGAGAGCTCGGCGAGGCCGTGCTTCCCGTCCGGGTCGTCGGCCGAGCCGGAGAGGAACATCAGCTTCATCACGATCTGCGGCGACGCGGACCGCTTCACGAGGAAGCGCGACGCGCCCGGGTCGTCCGCCGCGCCGCTCCGCGCCATCGACTCGAGCGACGGCGGCGCGGCGATCGCCGGGTCGAGCGTGCCGTGGGCGAGCGTCGTGACCGCGAGCCGCTCGTCGGTGAAGTAGGTGCGGGCCGCCTCGAGCAGGTCGGCCGGCGTGAGCCGCGCGTAGAGGTCGAACAGGCGGTTGACCGTCGCGTAGTCGCGGTCGAACCGCACGTAGCGGGCGAGCGTCGACGCGATCGCCTCGGTCGAGTCGAGCGAGGCGGCGGTCGAGTAGCGGAGGAACGACTTCGCCTCCTCCAGACGCGCGGCGTCGACCTCGGCGGTCCGCGCCTCGGCGCAGGCGGCGAGGATCGCGTCCCGCACCGCGACGACGTCGGCCGGGTCCTTCACGCGGCAGAGGACGTCGATCAGCGACGGGTCCTCGTCCTCGGCGTTCAGCGGGACGAGGAAGTCGACCTTCTGCTCGTCCTGCACCAGCCGCCGGTACAGGTCCGACGTCTGGCCGAAGGTGAGCTGGAGGAGGAGGTCCATCGCCGCCGAGTCGGTCTCGGTCAGCGAGAACGCCGGGCCGTGGAACGCGACCGACAGCAGCGGCGCGGTCGGCGTCGACCACTCGTGGTGCGTGTACGTCGGGCCGCTCGGCGGCGGCTCGGCCGGGATCTCCGCGGAGTAGCTCCCGCGCTTCCAGTCCCCCCAGTACTTCTCGACCATCGCCACCGTCCGCTCGGGGTCGACGTCGCCGACGACGACGACCGTCGTGTACTCCGGCCGGTAGAAGCGATCGAAGAAGACCTTCGAGTACTCGAACTGGTTCGGCATGTCCTCGATGTCGGCGATGAACCCCATCGTGGTGTGCTTGTACGTGTGCGTCGTGTACGCCGCGTCGCGCTGCACCTCGAACAGCTTCCGGATCGGGTTCGCGACGTTCTTGTTGTATTCGCCGAGGACCGCGCGCGCCTCGGTCCGGAACGCCGCGACCGGGTACCGGAGGTGCTGGAACCGGTCCGCCTCGATCTCGAGCATCTTCTCGAGATCCTCCTTGGCGAACGTGATGTGGTAGTTCGTGTAGTCGTCGGTCGTGTACGCGTTCGAGCGCGCGCCGGCCCGCGTGAGGATCGCCTGGTACTCCTCCGGCGGATACTTCTCGGTCCCCCGGAACATCATGTGCTCGAAGAAGTGCGCGAACCCGGTCTTCCCCTCCTCGATCTCGTTCCGCGAGCCGGTCTTCACCGGGATCTGCAGAGACACGAGGTTCGGGAACCCGGTCGGCACGACGATGACCTTCAGGCCGTTGTCGAGCGTCTTCTCGGTCGCGGAGTACGGGAGGATGTCTTCGGCCATGAGGGTCGCCGGGGGGAGGAGACAGAGGAGGGAAACGAGGAGCGCGCGAGTCATCGGATCTCCGGGCGGATCGGTCGGGGTCACGAACCGGGCAGTCTAGCGGAGAAGCAACGAGAGCAGCAGAGAGCACGGGAGAGCAGGAGAGAGGGCGCTGACGCGGAGGACCGACTCGGACGTCCGGATTCCGCGTCGGCGCCATCTCATGGGTCCTCACCGGACTCCCCTCCTCCGGCGCCCGCCGTGGCGAACGCGAGGACGTTCCCGAACGCGTTCCGAGCCGCGCCGCGTTTCGTTCCGGCGGGGATTCGCCGAGAATGGCGAAAGAACCGGCGCGCCCGCCACCTCCAGTGGAGGGCGGCGGAGCTCGCCGACGAGCTGGAGGTCGAAACTGGACGCCGCGGCGCCCCGTGAAGAGGTCGAACCGCGCGCGGATCCCGACGCGGAGCTCGTGCGGCGGGCGGTCGACGGCGACTCGACGGCGTTCGAGGCGCTCGTCGATCGGCACTCCGCGTCCCTGGCCCGGCTCGTCGCCGGGCTGGTGTCGGACTCCCACGTCGCCGAGGACGTCCAGCAGGAGATCTGGATTCTCGTGTTCCGCCGGCTCCACACGTTCCGATTCGAGGCGTCGTTCCGCACCTGGCTCGCCCGGGTGGCGGTCCGGGAGGCGATCGCCGCCCGGACGCGCCTCCGCACGTGGTGGGCCCGCGTCTCCGGCGGCGAGACGGACGCCGTGGCGTCGCGCCACGGCCGCGCCGAGCGGGACGGCGAGGCGGCGGACCTGCTGCGGCGGCTCGATCGGCTGCCGCCGGGAGAGCGCGCGGCGCTCGTGCTCCTGGCGGAGGGGTACGCGTACGCCGAGGCGGCGGACGTGCTCGGCTGTCCGATCGGCACCTTCTCGGTCCGCGTCCACCGGGCGCGGGAGCGGCTCGCGGCCCGGACCGGAGACGAACGATGAGCGACCCCGCGCGGGATCCCCTGCTCGACTCGATCCGGGAGGCGCTCGATCGTCGGGCCGTCCCGGTCTCGACGGCGTCGTTGGCGCGGACGATCGACGGCCGGTCGCCGCGGGAGATGGCGGACGTCGCGCGGGCGAGGACGCTCCGAGCGGGCGCCGGCGCGGCCGCGGTCGTCCTCTTCGGCCTGCTCGCGTTCTCCTCGGGAACGGGAGGGCCGCCGGCGCGGGACGGCTCGCTCGGCGCACGGCTCGACGTGTCGGTCGTCGAGGTCTCCCCGTCGGCGCTGGCGAGCCTCGCCGCGCCGCCGCTCGTCGTCGAAGAGGACGTCGGGCGGATCGACGAGCTGGCGCTCCTCAGCGGCGTCGTGTTCGGAGACCTGCGATGAGATCGACGGTCTGGACGATCGTCCTGCTCGCGCTCACGTTCGCCATCGGGTGGACGGCGCGCTCCGCCTGGGAGGCGACGGCCTCGCCGCCCCCGCCCGTCGGCGCCGCGGCGGACGGCCCGCGCGAGCGCGCCGACGGGCGTCGCGACCGCCGGTC
>JAUIEL010000757.1 GCA_030428825.1 bacterium | reverse complement strand
CCCGGCGTACGGGTTCAACCCGGGCGGACCGATCCACGCGCCTGGCGTGACCGACGCCGACACCGACGGCGACGGCCTCTTCGACCTCGATGAGCAGCACCTCGGCACGAACCCGAACGACGCCCGCAGCACGTCGGAGTTCTCCTCGTCCCAACCCGCGAGCTGCATGCCGGCGGAGGCGATCGACGTGTCCTGGCGCGCGGTCGTGTCGAAGTCCTCCTCGACGAAGTCGTCGAGCGCCGCCCCGGGCGCGGGGTCGAACGCGACCCGGTACGAGGCGATCTTCTCGAACTCCTCGGAGTCGTCGGGCGCGGCGACCTGGGCCCCCGAGAGCGACAGCCAGCGGTTCGACACCTCGAGGACCACCCGGTGACCGAGCGGCAGGACGCCGTTCGGGTAGAGGAGCACCCGAGCCCGGTTCGGCTCGTTCTCGACCAGCACGACCGTCGCTCCGAGCACGTCGTCGACGGGGATTCCCTCCGGCGACTCGACCGCCCGCAGCCGCAGACGGTTCCGGACGATGTTGAGCGGCGACGGGCTGACCGGACCGTCGAACACGACCTCGAACGGCGGACGCTTCTTCGCCGGGACGCCGTCGAACAGGCCCGCCGGGTCGGCGAACAGGTTCGGGTGGACGCCCTTCGTCCCGGGCGCGGGCGACGTCTTCCCCTTCTTCACGGAGACCGGCTTCAGCGGCACGTTGGAGAAGTACGCCCCCGGGTCGCTCGTCGTCGTGAACGAGAGCGGCACGCCGGCCCCCTTCTTCACCTTCGTCAGGTTCTTCACGGCGTTCGACCCGCCGATCTGGACCGACACGGCGTACGTCGTCCCCGGCAGCAGCCCCGGGAGGGAGGCGTCGGCCGCGATGTCCGTGGTCGGCCCGAACCCCGCCGGGAGGTTCGCGATCGGGAGGCGCGGCGTGAAGACGACGGAGTCGCCCATCACCTCGTAGCTGCCGATCGCCGGCTGCCCCGTGAATGGACCGCCGGCCACGCGGATCTTCAACCCCTCCGCGACCCCCGCGCCGACGGACGGAGAGCCGGAGAACCGGAAGACGACGCGCTGGGAGAGCGGCGCCTCGGTCGGAGGCGTCTTCGTCCCGTTCGTCCCCGAGAGCTTCCCGGGGAAGCGGACGGAGGTCAGCTTCACCCCGGCGTCCGCCCCCGAGGCCCAACCGACGGCGAACAGGAGGAACGGGATCGGGAGACGGGACCGGATCATGGGACACCTCGCACGGGGGAAGCGGGGATCGTCTCCCCTCGATACTCCCCGCCGTCGATCCCGGTAACCGTCCCTCGACGAACTGCCGCGGCCGCGCGGAGATCCGCCGCGCGGGGGTGCCGCGGCCCCCGAGACGGCCGAGGGCGCCGTCCCCCTCGCGGAGGACGGCGCCCTCGGAGCGCTCCGGGGAGCGCGCGGCGGAGCCCGGCTCAGTACTTGAGCGGGATCCGGAGCCGGTTCACCTGCGGCCGCGGCGTGGTCGGCTGCGGCGGCTGCCCCGTGTTGGTGGCGATGTCGAACCGGACCTCCCAGCGGAGGAACTGGTACCCGTTCAGGAGGGTGATGTCGCTCATCCACTCGGTCCACGACGCCGGGTCCGGGGTCCCCGGGAACGCCGTGCTCTCGTCCGCCCCCTGGAACCAGACCTCGACGGTCTGGAAGTGGGGATCGATCGAGCCGTTCGGGATGTAGTCGGCCCGCAGCAGGTCCGGCGAGTCGACCTCGATGTCGTTCTGGAACGGCGTCATGACGTACCCCTGGGTGTCCGTCATGACCAGGCCGGTCGCCGTGTCGGTGCCGCGGAAGAACGGCCCGACACCGGGGACGCCGAACACCGGGCCGTCGATCGGGCCGGCGGACGTGACGACCGGCGGGCGGAAGTCCGCGGTCACCGCGCCGAGGTCGTACCACGTCGAACGCGCCACCGACTTCGGCGTGAGCGGGGTCGGGGTCTTCGACTTCGGCACGAGCGGGTTGAACGTCGTCTGGCCGGTGAACGGAGGGCCGGACGTCGCGTTGCAGGGGAGCGAGGTCGAGCTCGAGATCTGGAAGACCGAGCGGAAGACGTAGGCGTTCACCTTCGACTCGTCGACCATGTCGATCGCGCCGTCGGGGACGTGGATCTGGACGATCCCCGGGCCGCCCGGGCCGCCGTCGGCGATCTGGAGCACGCCCGTGTCCGCGCCGGCGGTCCCGGTCGACGAGTTGTTCGACAGGTTCGTCGCGTTGGCGCCGCACCCGCCGGACACGTCGATCACGATCGCCGAGAGCGCCGTCTGCATGATCACGTTCGTCGCCGACTGGAGGAGGACCGCGCCTCCCGAGCCGCCGCCGCCCGCGCCGCCGCGGGTGGACGACTCGGTCCCCTCGCCGCCGCCGCCGTCGCCGCCCTTCGCCTCGATCCGGGCGTTCGCGCCGGTCAGCTCGATCGCGCCGAGCGCCTGGATCAGCATCGCGCCCGCGCCGCCGCCGCCCCCGCCGCCGCGGGCGTCGAGGACCGTGAACGGGAGCTGGGCGTTGATGAAGATCGCCTGCTTGCACTGCTGGTCGAGCCCCTCGGTGCGGGAGCCGGCGCCGCCGCCGCCCTGGCCGCCGATGATCGCGGAGATCTCGCCGCCGGGGCCGATGTAGTTGTTCTCGTCGTCCTCGTCCTTGAAGACCGCCGGACCGGCCGCGCCGAACATCGTGACGCGCTTCGAGTTCGCCCACGACGTGCTGATGTTGAACGCCGACCCCGAGTCGTAGATCAGCCCCTGGAGGACCGCGTTCCGGAACGTCGGGTTCGGGTTCGGCATCGCGACCGCGTTGGTCGGGTTCCCCGGCTGGGCCTGGTACGCCTGCGGCGCCGGCGGGATCGGATCGCCCGCCGCGAACGGCACCGGGAGGTGGTTGCCGATGCCGACGCCGCCGCGCCGACCGGAGACCGGGATGGTCGTGTTCTCCGGCGCGTTCGGCAGGAAGACGTTGAACGAGCCGCCGCCGCCGCCGGAGCCGCGGCTGCCGTCGCCGGCGCCGCTGTAGCTCGAGCAGTTGGCCCCGTTGAACGACGACCAAGGGAGCGTGCAGCCGCACTGACCGCCGCCGCCGCCGCCCGGGACGAGGTTCCCCGGCG
>JAUIEL010000756.1 GCA_030428825.1 bacterium | reverse complement strand
GCGCGCCTCGCTCGCGAACCAGCGATCGACCGCGGGCCGCGCGAGGTCCGCCAGCGCGGGGCCGACGGCCGCGAGCTCCTCGAGGCGCCGCGCCCGGCGTCGCTCGAGGTGTGCGACGTACCCTCCCCGCCGGCCGAGCCCGGGGAGGAGCGACCCCCAGCGGGGCCGGCGGATCGAGTGGAGTCGCGCGAGCGCGTCGGCCGCCGCGTCGAGCACCGCCGGCGTCCGTTCGCGTCGGGAGAGGTTCTCCCCGCGGATCCCCTCCTCCACCAGGAGCACGACGCCGAGGGTCCAGCGGGTCCGCGGCGAGAGGTCGTGGTGGACGAGGCGGGGGACCGGCGCGCCGCGTCGCCGGAGGTGCCGCATCGCCAACGCGGTCTGGGCCGCGAAGATCGGGTCGCGCACCCCCTTCAGGACGTGGCGCCCCGCCGGCGAGTCGAGGAACAGCACCGCCGAGCGCGTGCCGGCCGGAGCGACCGAGAGCTCGAACGGCGCTCCCGCGACGCCGAGCACGGGGAGGACGCGTTCCCGCACGTAGCCGCCGATGCGGTCGCGCAGCTCCTCCCGCCACCGGACGACCCGCGCCTTCATCCGGCCGAGCGCGCGCGGAGGACGTCCCGACCGGCGGGGGTCACGTCGTCTGGCACAGCGAGCGCTCCGCGTCGACGACGGACCGCAGCTCGGACCGCCACTCGTCCGCGTACCGGACGTCCTCGAACCCCTCGTGCCACGGGCCGCCGCGCGTGAAGTGGACGGCCTTCGGGTCGACGGCCGGGTCGCTGATCCCCTCGAGCCAGTTCCACGCGCCGGGGAGGGCGCCGATCTCGCGATCCTCGAGCCAGCAGAACCGGTGGAGGTCCCGTCCCGGGAGTCCGTTCACCAGCTCCGGCGTGAGCCGCTCGTTTCCCGGGTGGTCGCAGTTCCAGAGCATCAGCGACGACCAGTTCTTCCGCCGGTAGCGGGTCTGGACCTGGCCGTCCATCTTCACGTTCTCCTCCGGCCGGTGGTCGTGCTGGACGCACATCAGCGCGTACCGGTCGTCGACGAGCGAGAACAGCTCCGCGACGTCCGCGCGGAACAGGAAGTCGCAGTCGCAGAACAGGACCCAGCCGCCGCCGAACAGCATCGGCGTCAGGAACCTCGTGATCGCGAACTCGGTCGACATCGGGGCCTCGGAGATCGGATCCCAGAGGCGCCCCTCCCGGCGGGCGAACGTCCGAGTGTAGAGCCCCCGCCGGCGCAGGTCGGACTGCACGAGCCCCTGGAAGGCGACCGGCTCCGACGCGTGGCGCAGGAGGGACGACCGGGCGACGTCGAACGCCTCGATCTCCTGCGAGTCGAACCCGATGCAGACCTGAAGTCTCGGCCGGGGTGTCACCATCGTTCGCGCCTCCGTGCTTCGGCACCGATCGTCGACGGCGAACGGTACGGGGGGCGCGTCGGGGCCCGGCGACGGCGCGGTCAAGACGTCGTGAAGAATGAGGCGGGACGTTTTCTCCGGATCGCCGTCGATCCGGCGGCGGCTCGCGCGTCGTCCCTTCGAACCGTGAACCGAAGGAGACTCCGATGCACCGCCTGCTCGTCCTCGCCCCCGTCCTCGCCGCCCTCCTCCCGCTCCCCTCCGGGCCGGCGCCCGACCCGGCGCCCGTCGCGTGCTGCGACCCGGAGGCCACGGCCGAGGCCCCGCTCGGCCTCGACCGGATCACGGCGCTCGCCGGCACCTGGGTCGCGCTCGACGACGCGGGCGCGCCGACGGAGCGGGTCGTCACGGAGCTCCGGACGACGGCCGGCGGGACGGCGGTCCTCGAGACGATCTTCCCCGGCGAACCGCACGAGATGATCTCGGTCTACGCCGTCGACGACGGCCGGCTGATGCTCACGCACTACTGCATGATGGGGAACCAGCCGCGGTACGACGTGATCGAGTCGGAGGACGACGAGCTCGTCTTCCGCTGCCGCGGGGGCGGCAACCTCGCCGACCACGACCGGCCTCACATGCACGAAGGGAGGATGCGGCTCGTGGGGGACGACCGGATCGACTCGAAGTGGACCGCCGTCGCGGCGGGGGAGGTCGTGGAGGTGGTCGAGTTCCGGCTGCAGCGCCGGCGCCGGTGACGGCGGCGACGTCGCGCTACGCGCCGTCCGCGCTCGGCACGACGTCCAGGCGAAGCCGGCGACCGCACGCCGCGAGCCACCGCCGCATCAGTCCGACCGTGGGGTTCGAGGACCAGCGCTCGGCTCGCGACACGGCCTGCTGGGTGATCCCCACGCGTTCGGCGAGCTGCGCCTGCGTGAGTCCGGCGTCGACACGGGCGAGACGCAGGAGGTAGCCCGGACGATCCCGCTCCGTCTCGGGCAGCTTCCCCCAACGGCGCAGGGAGCTCCACTCGAGGAACGATCGAGGTCTTCCTCGATCGGGTCGAGCCCCGACACCTCTCACGGCCCGCGGGTCGCCCATTCTCGGACCTCCTGGTCGGTGGGTCTTCTCGTCGGCCACTTCCGGTCGAATCGCAGCAGGCTTCGGTATGCGTCGGCGACGCCCGCCGAATCGGCCCGACGCGAGAGCCGACGTCGGTCGAGGCGAGACCGTTTGGAACGCCAAAGCAGCCACGCGTTCACCCCGTCGATGGGAGACCTCCAGTGTCGCCATGCCGCGAGGCGATCCACTATCAGGTCCTCCACGGAGAGGACGCGCACCCGTTGCTTCCTGACCCGTGTCCAGACTGGAACTTCTCCCGGCTCGAGGTCGAGGCTCGGGAACTCGAGGAAGACCTGAGCCCTTTCGTGGATCCAATGTCGACCGCGTCGTTCGAATCCTTCGGTCTTCAAGCGGTCGGCGGCCTCGGCGGACACATGGCCGACGAAGTCGAGGTCGGACGTCGTGTACGCCCCACCCGTGTAGAGCTCCACCGCCGCTCCGCCCACGAGGACCGGGACCGCTCCCGGCGGGTCGAAGAGGCGCTGCACGAATCGAACCAGCGCCGCGGTCCGCTCCGCCCCGTCCGGGATCTTCGCGATCTCCTCGAGCATGAAACAATGTATACAGTGTATGCAGAGTTGCTGCAAGTCGCCCGGTTTCGAGCTGTCCTCGCCGGACGAACCTGCCCCCCGCGGGGCG
>JAUIEL010000755.1 GCA_030428825.1 bacterium | reverse complement strand
GTCCACGTCTGGATTCTGGCCGGCGAGCTTCTGGAGGGCGGGCCGGAGCGCGACGTACCGCTCGCGGTTGAAGAACCACCAGAACTCCCACCGGGCCTCGTCGAACGGGATCTGGGGACCCCGTCCCGGCTCGGTGACGCGGCGCTTCGCATCGTCGTCCACATCGTCCTGGGCGGACGCCGGGCCCGCGAACGTCGCCAGGCACGCCAGCGGCCACAGGAACCGGAGCAGGGACCGTCGCATCGAGCTCTCCCGAACCAGGAACCGGATCGTCTTTCGCGCCGAACGGGCGCACCGAGGGACATCCTAGCCACCGAGACGGCCCCGGTTGCACGTCGCGGTCGCGGTCCTTTCGGACTCGACCCCGCACCGACCCTTCCTCATCGGTCCGCAGGAGGGTGATCCTTCAGCGCCCGGGCGGTCGGTATGGTGGCGGGATTCGACGAGGATGGCCATGCGCGTCGCGTATCTCGACTGCTTCTCCGGCGTGGCCGGCGACATGTTCCTGGGGGCGCTCCTCCACGCGGGGTTGTCGCTCGAGGCGCTCGAGGCCGAACTCGCGAAGCTCGGCCTCGACGAGTTCGAGCTGAAGGTCGAGCGGACGTGGCGGGACGCCATGGAGGGGATCCGCGTCGACGTGAAGACCTCGGACGGGGCGAAGCCGCCGCACCGGGGGCTCTCGGAGATCAAGACGATCCTCGTCGGGTCGGGGCTCGACCCGGAGACGAAGGAGTGGGCGACCGCCGTCTTCACCCGGCTCGCCGAGGCGGAGGCGCAGGTCCACGGCACGACCGTCGACGAGATCCACTTCCACGAGGTCGGCGCGACCGACGCGATCGTCGACATCGTCGGCGTCGTGGCCGGCCTGCGCCTGCTCGGCGTCGAGGAGGTCCACGCCTCGAAGATCGTCCTCGGGCGCGGGATCGCGCGGTGCGAGCACGGCGAGATGCCGGTCCCCGTGCCGGCGACGCTCGAGCTCCTGAAGGACGCGCCGGTCGTCCTCTCCGACCTGGAGGGGGAGCTCGTCACCCCGACCGGCGCCGCGCTGGTGTCGACCCTCGCCCGCTCGATCGGCGCCGCCTTCTCGTTCGTCCCGACCGCGGTCGGCTACGGCTTCGGGACGCGCGTCCGCGAGGTCGGGCCGCCGAACGCGCTCCGGATCGTCCTCGGCGATCGGGAGGAGGGCGACGAGGAGGTGGTGCTCCTCGAGACGAACCTCGACGACACCTCGGGGCAGGTCGTCGGCTACCTGATCGAGCGCTCGCTCGGGGCGGGGGCCCTCGACGCCTGGGCGGTCCCGATCCAGATGAAGAAGTCGCGGCCCGGCGTCGTCTTCTGCGCGCTGGTCGAGGAGGCGCGGGCGGACGCGATCGAGCGGCTCGTCTTCGAGGAGTCCGGCACGCTCGGGGTGCGGCGCCATCGGGTGCGCCGGGCGATCCTCGAGCGGCGCGAGGCGACCCTCACGACCTCGATCGGGGAGGTCCGGGTGAAGTTCGCGCGCGGGCCCGGGGGGCTCCGCCGCGCCGAGCCGGAGTACGAGGACGTGGCGCGGATCGCCCGCGAGCGGGGCGTTCCGCTCCGGCAGGCCCAGGAGACCGTGCGGCGGGAGATCCCGATCTGGCCCGACGAGGAGGCGTGACGGTGCGGCCTCTCGATCGAGGCTCCCCGGCCTGATACTGTTCGCGCATGATCGCGCGACTGGCCGTCGGACTCCTCCTCCCGTTCCTCCTCCCCTCCCTCGCCGCCGCCCAGGACGACGGGGACGCGACCGGCCTCTCCGGCGAGGCGGTCGACCCGCTCGGCTGGATCGGCGGGCACGAGATCGAGTTCGTCGGCGAGGCGGCGCGCGACGGCGTCGACCTCCGCTCCGGGCCGGACCCGCACTACAAGGTCGTCCGGACCGTGCCCGCGGGGGCGCCGCTGGTCGTGGTCGACCGGCGGGGGACCCACCTCGGCGTGCTGGTGCCGTCGGGGTACAACGCGTTCGTCCACGGTCGGTACGTCGACGTCGACGAGCTCGGCGTCGGCCGGGTGACGACCTCGCGGGTGAACGTCCGGTCGGTCCCGTCGTCGCGCGAGGACTACCCGATCGGGCAGCTCGACGCCGGGACCGAGCTCTGGGTCTGGGGCGGCGCGGAGGGGAACGAGCAGTGGCTCGAGGTGACGGCGCCGACCGACCTCCCGCTCTGGGTCGACGCCGGGGACGTGGCGGACGCCGGATCGTTCGACGACCCGGCGGTGCTCGAGCGGATCGCCGCCGCGCTCGCCGAGCGGCGCCGCGCCTTCGACGAACGGAACGCCGAGGCGGCGGCCGCGGCCGCGGCGCGGCGCGAGGCGGAGTCCGCGCGCGCCCGGCGTCTCGAGCGGATCGCCGCGCTCCGCGGGGAGATCGAGGCGGAGCGCTCGCGCGGCGCCGACGCCGACTACGCGTCGCTGCGCGAGGAGATCGGCCGGCTCGAGTCGTCGGGCGACGAGGCGACGGACGGCGCGTCGGTGAAGGAGGCGCTCGCCACCGCGATGAGCCGGATCGAGCTGTACGAGCTCGAGCGGGACCGCGCGGTCGAGAGCCGGGCGCTGCTGGCGCGGATCGAGGAGGAGAAACGTCGTCTCGCCGAGGAGCGCGCGGCGCTCCTGACCGCGCTGGAGCAGGTCGACACGACGCCGGAGGTCCGGGTCGGAACCGACGGCGCCTGGAGCGGCTTCGTCCGGTTCCGCTCCTTCCCCGGGGACGCCGCGATCAAGGCGTACGCGCTCGAGAGCGGGACCGAGGTCGCGGCGTGGATCACGAGCCCGGACGGGCGGTACCGTCTTCGGGACTTCGCCGGCCGCTCGATGCGCGTGCACGGTCGGATCGTCGCGCAGGAAGGGGCGCGGCCGGTGGTCGAGGTGACGCGTCTCGAGCAGCTTCGCTGACCGATCGCGCGGCGGTCACCCCGCGGCGTCGGTCGCGACGCCGCCTCCCTCGTACCGCGCGAGGAACTCCTCCTGGTACCTCGCGAACGTCCCGGCCGCGATCGCGTCGCGCGCGCCGCCCACGAGCTGCTGGTAGAAGTGGACGTTGTGCCGCGCGACGAGCGTCGGCCCGAGCATCTCGCGGCACTTGTAGAGGTGGGTGAGGT
>JAUIEL010000754.1 GCA_030428825.1 bacterium | reverse complement strand
ATCGTCGGCGGGGTCGCGTCGGGGACCGACGCGTCCGGTCGGTGCGGGTCGGTCCCGAGCGCGATCTCCAGCCCGTCGTCGAACCCGTCGCCGTCGCTGTCCGCCGCACCGGCGTCGAGCCCGCGCGTCGTCTCCAGGTGGTCGGCCACGCCGTCCTCGTCGCGATCGATCCCGAGCCGACGCCCCGTCCCCGGCGGGACGCAGGTGAACGTGAACGTCGCGACCCCGGCCTGGACGACGAGCGCGAGGACCGCGCGGTCGACCGCGTCCCCGGTGTCGAACCGGTACCGCCACGTCCCCGTGTCGTCCGGTTCGTACACCGCGCCGCGCGGCAGGAGGCCGAGGGCCGGGTCGATCCGGAACCCCTTGACGATCAGGTCGACGTTCCGGTGCGGCGGGCGCGCCTGCGCCTCGGCGAGATCGAGGAAGGCCGCCGCCGCCGGTCCGAGCGCGGTCGGGGAGAGCGTGAACTGCGCCCCGACCAACGGCGACAGCCCGTGGTCCCAGTGGTGGACGAAGGTCGCGACCTCGTCCTTGTCCTGCGTGGTGAAGTTCGAGAACGTCGGCGGCCCGCCGTTCGGGATCGTGAAGTCCATGAAGCCGCGCACGCCGTCGACCGCCCCGTCGTGCAGGAGGCCGAAGCCGGTCAGGTCGCGGTCGCGCTTCTCGTAGCTCATCCGGAGCTGCGCGGTCTGGAAGAGCTGCGTGAAGCTGCCGGCGCTGGCGACGGGGCGTCCGCCGGTGAAGTCGTCCTTGGCGAAGAAGTCGCCCTGGTGGCAGTCGATGCAGCCGACGTTCGACGTCGTCGATCCGTACGGCTTGCCGTGGAACGCGGGGTTCATCCCGAAGGTGTCCATCCCCGACGCGACCGCCCCCTGGTACTGGCGGTCCTTCGGCTGGAACGGGTTCGGCGCGTACCGGATCGTCCGGACGAACGTCGCGAACTCCTGCATCGTCCGCGGCTCGACCCCGCGGCCGCCGAGGAGCCCCTCGAACGCCGATCGGAACGTGTGGAACGTCCGGCGCTCGCCGCGCCAATGGAGCGGAAGGTCGTCCTTCGTGTCGGGGTCCATCAGTCCGCGCAGCGACTGCGTGACCATCGGCCCCTTGAGCGGGTTCACGATCGGCGTCGTCGGGAGGACGACGTTCTGGCCGGGGTACGAGAGGATGTCGTCGAGCGTGTCGGGGTAGTAGTACGACAGGCTCCCGCCCGGGTCGCCGAGGTCCCACGCCAGTCCGTCGTGGTGGCCGAAGACGTGGCAGCTCGCGCACGACATCGTGCCGTTCGACGCGCCGGTCTCGGGGCGGGCGTCGTACAGGTGGAGGCGCCCCTCGCGGACCGCGCGCGGCTCGGGGTCGTACCCCAACCGGACGACCGAGAGCGGCGCGTGAGCGTTCGTCAGGTCGTACCCGCGGATCGTCGCGTCGCCGCGGCACGACACCCAGACCACGCCGCGATCCGGGTCGACGGCGACCCCGTGCGGGATCGGCCCGGTCGCGATGGTGTCGACGTGGGCGGCGGTCCGCGCGTCGAGGACCGCGACCGCCGCCGAGCCGAGGGCCGCGACGTAGGCGCGCGGCGCGGTCGGCCGGTCGAGGAACGCGATCGCCGCGGGCTGGGCGAACGGCCTCGCCGTCGCGGGCGGCGCGAGCTCGATCGTGCGGAGGACGCCGCCGAGGGCCGGGTCCGCGATCGTGATCCGGTTCTCGATCGCGGCGCCGCGCAGCACCGGCTCGAACCGGGTCCGGTTCCGCGCGTCGGTGTTCGTGATCCAGAGGTGTCCGGTCGCGGGGTTCCGCTCGACGTCGAACAGCGTGGTCCCGACGCCCGTCGTCGGCGCGCCGGTCGCGAGGGTCGTCGGATCGATCGGGACCACGTCGCGGTCGGGCGGCTGCGGCGTCTGCGCCGGGTACTCGGAGGAGAACACGATCCGCCCCGCGTTCGGGACGTACCAGCCGCGCGCGAGGTTCAGCTCGGGCCGCAGCAGGACCGGGTTCACCTCGAACGGCGGGTCGAACGCGTCCGGCGTCTCCTGCTCGAGTCCCGCGTTCTTGGTCTCGGTCTCGTCGAGGAGCGTCGTCCGGTTGCCGGAGACCTGGGGGACGGCGTGGACCTTCCCCGCCGCGACGCAGACGTCGCGCGGCTTCACCCCGTCGACCGGGACGTTCGCGATCCAGGCGTACGGCGGCGCCGCCTGCGTGACGACGACGACGTGCTCGTCGAACGGTCCGGGGTCGAGCTGGCCCGGCGCGGGCGGGACCTGCGGCGCGCGCGCGCAGGCGACGAACAGCCTCCCGTCCGCGACGACGAGCCCCTGCGGCTCGTCCCCCACCGGGATCGTCTGGACGACCTGGAGCTTCGTGAGGTCGACCACGGAGACGGAGTCGCTGACGTGGTTCGAGACGAACAGCACGTCGGGATCGTCCGGGTGGAGCGCCATCGCGACCGGCTCGAGGCCGCAGAAGACCGAACCGATCCGGACGGGTCGCGCGGCCGGGGCCGGCGCGGTCGGGCCGCCCGACGGCGCCTTCGCGACCTCGACACCGGACGTGGCGAACACCTCGACCCGGTGGTCGGGCGTGTTCAGCGCGTAGAGGCGGCGCCCGTCCGGCGAGAGGAGGAGCGCGTTCACGGGGCCCGATTCGAAATTCGGGAACGGCGAGGCCGCGGTCCGGACCTCGGGGGCGCCGGCGGCCGGCGGCGCGGCGGAGAGGATCAGGGCCAGCGTGAGGGGGAGGGCGGTGGTGAGCGTCGGCTGGGGCATCGCGGGGGACATCCGTTCGTCGACCGTCCTGAACGGCCGGACCTCCCCGAGCGGGCCGGAGAATCGGAGACGCCGCCGGGGCGAGACCCTAGGATGCCGGGTTTCGCACTTCGACGCAAAACCGGACGCACGGGAACCACGCCGCCATGGGGTACCACCATCAGGGACGCACGCTCGAGAAGGTCTGTGTCATCGGCTCGGGACAGATCGGGCCGGACATCGCCCTCCACTTCACGAAGGTGCTCGCGCCGTTCGGGGTGAGGACGGTCGTCGTCGACGTCTCCGACGCGGCGCTGGAGCGCGGGCGCGCGAAGCTCGAGAAGAAGATCGCGAAGGGGGTCGAGACCGGCGCCT
>JAUIEL010000035.1 GCA_030428825.1 bacterium | reverse complement strand
GTTCCGCTCGCCGGCGCGGCAGATCTCCCTCCTCACGGACGAGCGCGGCGCGTTCGAGCTGTCCGGACTCGCGGAAGGAGTGACGGGGGAGCTCGCCGTCGACGAACGGTTCCACATCGAGGGGACCTCCCGCGGCGACGCGCGCGGACGGGCGGTCGCGATCGATCCGCCGCTCGCCGACCTGGTCGTCCGGCTCCAGGCGCTGCCGGCGCTCCGCGGCGCGGTCGTCGACGGGTCGACGGGCCGACCGCTCCCCGACCTCTCCGGCTCGTGCCACGTCATGTTCCGGGACGGCGGGCAGTCCCCCCTCACGACGTTCCATTGTGACTCCGAGGGGAGGTTCTCCGTCCCGATCGGCATGGCTCGATCCGACCTCGACTGGAGCAACCCGAACCTCCGGCCGGCGTTCGAGGAGGTTCGGGTCTGGATCCGCCGCGGGAGCGTGGAGCGGGAGTTCGCGTTCGCGGGGAGCGCCCTCCCTCCGAGCGGCGACGTCGGGGCGCTCGCGATGGCGTCCGGGGAGACGGTTCCGTTCCGCGTGATCGACCCGGCCGGCGCGCCGATCGCGGGGGCGCACGTCTGGACCGGGAACGTGAGGGGCGCGGGGAGTCTGAGCGATCCGACCGACGGGAGCGGGGCCGGCGCGGTGGCCCACGTCGCGGACGGGACGGCGATCCTCACCGCCGGAGCGCCGGGGCGCGGGACGGCGAGCGCGACGGTGGCGCTGCCGGCGACGGAGGTGGTCGTGCTGACGCTGGCGCCGGCGAACGCGCTCGAGGTCCGCGTCACGCCGCCGCCGCTCGGTCCGACGCGGTTGCTGCTTCGCGTCGAGTCGGACGGCGCGCTGCTGGACGACGACCCCGCCGCGTTCCGGCTCCGGCGCGAGCTCGGGTGGAAGGGCGTCTTCCTCGCTCGGTTCGGGGTGCGCCACTCCACGCTCCTGTTCCGCGTCCCGCCGTCGGGCGTCGTCCGGCTCGAGGATCTCCGTCCCGGCCGGCCGTTCACCGTCGCGATCGAGGACGGCGTGGCCGGGCCGCTCCGCGCGGTCGACGTGCCCGGCCTGTCGGAGCGGGAGCGGAGGACGCTCGATCTCGAGGTCGACCGCGAACGGACCTGGATCGACGGCGAGGTCGTCGGGCCGTCGAACGCTCCGGTCGGCGGGGCGGAGGTCACGTTCGCCACCGAGCACGGCACGATGAGGACGACGGCCGGCGTCGACGGCCGATTCTCGCTCGGACCGTTGCTGCTCGCGCGCGGCGAACGAGGGGAGCTCCGGGCGCGCGGGGGAGGTGCGACGAGCGGACGGGTGTCGGTCGAGCTCTCGCCGGCGTTCCCGGTCCGGCTCCGCCTGGCGCCGCATCGCATCCTCGAGGTGGACGTGACGGACGTGGAGGGGACGCCGGTCGACGTGCGCGGCGCGACGCTGAGCCTCGACCACGACGGGGCGCCGGTACGGGGCGAGCGCGTCGGTCCGGCCCGGTTTCGGTTTCGCGGTCTGTCGGCCGGCGAGACCGGTTCGATCGAGGTCACGGTCGGCGGACGCACGGTGCGGCGCTCGTGTTCGACGAGCGACGGCCGCGCCACGGTCGTCGTGCCGGTCCACGGCGCGATCGAGGTCCGCGTGGGCGCGGCCGCGGCGGACGCCCGCTACGTCGACGCGACGGTCCGCGTCGCGCCGCGGGGTGACATCGATCGCTGGCCGCTCGGCTACGGCGAGGGGGCGCGTCGCGTCGGCGCCTCCGCGTACCTCCCCGGCACGTACGAGGTCTCCGTATCGATGCCGTACACCGAGCCGCCTCGGCTCCTCCGCGCGAGGACCGTCGAGGTCCGGGCCGGAGAGACGTCGGTGATCGAATTCCCCTAGCCGTCGAAGAAGTGCTGTGGGTGCGAGGCGAGTCACTCGCGGCCGAGAACGAGGCGCGCAGCCGGAGGCGAATCGGCGATTCATCGAGGATTGCGCGACGCGGAGATCGGCCGCGAGGGCCCGCCTCGGCCCCGCATGACTTCCTCGACGGGCCGCCAGCGCTCTCGGCGCTCCGAACGATTGTCCAGTGAACGCTCGTAAGACCTCCTCGAAGGTGGATCCATGATCGAAAGAGTCCCCCCCGTCCTCGCGACCTCCCTCGCCGCCGCGCTCCTGGCGGCTCCGACCGCCGGCGCGGCGTCCAGCCTCCGGCTCTACGGCCAGGAGACGGCCGGCACCGGCGGCGTCGTCCCTCGGATCTGGGCCCTCGACACGGCCTGGCCGGGGAACCACGCCTTCGGCGTGACCCTCGACTCCGCCGTCGGCGGCGGGTCGGGGTTCCTGATCGTCGGTTCGGCGCCGCTCGACGCGTACGGCCCGGGGTTCTGGGTGAACGTCGCGCCGCTCTTCATCAGCCCTCCGATCGCGCTGAGCGGGACCGCCGGCGCGCCCGCACAGGGGGACGTCGCGTTGACGCTCGCCGTCCCGAACCTCCCGGTGCTCGTCGGGGTCGACGCGTACTTCCAGTGGGCGGTCGCCGACGCGGGCGCGACGTTCGGCTACGCGGCGACCCGCGGGCTCCGGCTGACCATCACCGATCCGCCGCTCGTCGTCGTCGCCGGCTCGCTCGGCGGCGTCGCCACGGATCCGATCTACGCCATCGATCCGCTGACCGGCGCGATCGCCGACTGGTCGAACCTCGACGAGAACGTCGACGTGGAGCTCTCCCCGAACGGTTCGCTCGCGGTCGTCTCCGCCTCGCAGTCGAACCAGTTCGGGATCCTCGACGCCGCCTCCGGCGCCCTGCTCGGCGGCGCGGCGACGAACGGGGAGGCCGACTCGGTCGTGTTCACGCCGGACGGGACGCGGGCGTACTGCCTGGCGAAGGCGACGTCCTCGAACCCGGCCGCGGAGATCCTCGAGATGGACGTCGATCCGACGTCGGCGACCTTCGGCCAAGTGATCGGGTTCGTGTCGGGGTGGCCGGCCACGATGAGCCAGTGGACGGGAGGCGCGATCTCGGCGGACGGGACGGTCCTCACGGTCGCGAACTTCGGGATCGCCGAGCAGCCCGGCGTCGTGATCGTCGACGTCGCGCCGGGGAGCGCGACGCGGAACACGGTGACCGGCGTCGTCCCGGTGACCGGCGGCGGGTTCGTCCGGGACGTCGTGCCGAACGAGGACGGGACGCTCGCCTACGCCGCCGTCCAGTACCTCTCTCCGCTCGGCGAGATGATCGTCATCGACGTGGCGGCCGGCGCGGTCGTCCAGACCGTCACCAACATCGGCGGCTTCCCGAACGACCTCGACGTCGACGCCCGGGGGAGGTTCGCGTACGTGGCGTGTCAGCTGAACGGCTGGGTCGCGCGGATCGACATCGACCCGAGCTCGGGAGGGTATCTCTCCTCCACGCCGAGCACCGTCGTCCCGGCGGCGTTCAACCTCGCCCTCTCGCCCGAGGGGGACCGCGTGTACGTGACGCCGCAGGCGGGAGGGGCGATCACCGAGCTCGACGCCGTCACGCTCGGCATCACCAACACCTGGAACCTGCCGCTCTCGGCGTTCGACCTCGGGATCTCGGTCCGCTGACGGGGAGGCGGATCCCGGCCCGCGCCGCCGCCGACGCGGCGCGGGTCACTTCTTCCCGGACATCCCCGCGGTGACCGCGAAGCGGAGCGCGTCCTCCGCGGTCATGTCGACGTCGACGACCGTCCGGCGCGGCACCATCACCGTCAGCCCCCCGATCTGGTAGGCGAGCGGCAGGTAGACCGCGACGAGCTCGTCCCCGCCCGGGTCGACGACGTCCGCCACCGACTCGCGGGTCAGGAACCCGAGGATGCGGGTCTTCGGCTCGCCCCATTCGACGAGGACCGGACGGTTCGGGCGCTCCCGATCCTCGTCGGCGAACAGGTTCACCGTGTCCTTCAGCGAGGTGTAGACCGTCTTCACGACCGGGATCCGCTCGACCAGGTTCTCCCCCTGCGCGAGGAGCCAGTTCGCGACGTACGTCGTCATCAGCGCGCCGACGAACAGGACCGCCACGAGGCCGGCCGCCACGCCCATTCCGGCGACGTACCAGCCGTCGGGGAGGATCCGCTCGAGCCACGGCGAGAGGAGTCGCTCCGCCTTCGACCCGAGCCAGTACAGCAGGTAGATCGTCGCGCCGAGCGGGAGGATGGCCGCGAGGCCGCGCAGGAACAGCCGCGTCATCGTCTTCATGAGCACTCCTTCGCCCTCCGCTGTCGCGCCGGGCGTCGCGAAGACTCTACGGCCTCGCCTTCACGTTCGAGCGCATTCTCGAGCGCCTCGCGGCCGCTGCGACACCCCGTCCGAAGACGGCTCCCGGCCCGGTGCGTCCGCGGTCGGAGCGGACTCCGGATTCGACTCTCGCCGCCGACGGCGACTCCGCAGGGGGCCGCCAGCCGTGACGTTCGCGGGGAGCGCGGAGTCTCGCAGACGAAGCGCGACGACGACGGGACTGCGGGGCCGTGGGTCGGGCGGGCTGCCGAGGAGGAGGCGCGCCCGCGGCGAGGCGATCGACCGGTTCTTCTGAACGCGGCCGAACGGCTTCATATGCCCGGACGGTTCCCCGCCGACGGCCGTTCACCGACCCCGAGAACTCGCCTGGAATTTTTCCTTGAAGGAGGGGCCTCGCCTGGTTCGAAGAATTGTACCCTCGGCGAAGTCGCGGGAGAAAGGCGAACAGCCTCGGGAAAAGCGGCGCCGTCGATCGGGGGAAGCATGGGATCCATCGAACGCGTTCGGTCGTCGAGTTGCGGGCCCTGGGGCTCGGCCGGCGACAAAGCGCGCTCGCCCGGTCGACGGCCATCACGGTCCGTTCCCCTTCTTGTCGTCCCGTTCTCACGCGGAGTCGCCCGCCGGAAACCGGTTTCGCGGGCTCTGTTTCATTGGGCCGGCCGGCCCGCGAACGGAAGAGGGAGTTCTCGTGAGAGCGCACACATTCTCGATGTTGTCGATCGTCTCGTTCTGGGGAATCGTCTCGGGTGACGCCGAGGCCACCACCGTGTCGGTCGGTGCGGCCGAGCACAGCACCGGCAGCGGCGAGGGCACGATCACGATGATCATCACGGTCACGGCCGACGAAGGGGAGCTCGTCAAGGACTTCCACATTCTCCCGGGAAGCGACGGATGCATCCTTCCCAAGCAGGGCGGCACCGGCGGCGTCGGCTACGTCAAGGGCGGAGGAATGGCCGACTGGCTGTCCAATCAAGTCAGTCAGCACGGTCAGGGCGTTCACTTCGCGACAGGCCAGTCGACGGGGACTCCGCTGGACGGAGACAGCGAGGAGGACGCTTCCGGGACCATCACCATCTCGTTCCCCGGCAGCGCGAGCGACGCGGCGGCGATCAACGCGGGCACGCTGGATGGCCTCATGAAGCTCGCGTGGACGTCGACCGACGACGGGACCTTCGTCATCACGACCAGCGGCGGGTCCGGCGGCGACGGCAACGGGATCGAAGACGGAAAGACCGGAGAAGACGACCGGATTCCCGGCCGTCGGGCCATCAAGAAGATCGCGCAGACGACGATCGGGCAAACCGCTTCGTATCACATCGAGTATCCGAACGGAGCCCCGCCTTCCGGCCTGACGTACAAGGTCTACGTCTCCACCGCCGTCGTCGTCATCGACAACGCGGAGTTCGCGGACGTCGAGGAGCCCATCCCCGGATCGTACGGAATCGGACTCAGCACGAACTCGATGGGCGGCAGCACGCTCCTCTCGAGCGGATGCATCCGCGCCGATTCGTACAACGAGACGACGCGCAACCTGGTGATGCTCGATGTCCCGAACGACCCGAACCTCGTGGGCGTCGAGTTCGACCTGATGGTCGAGTTCAGCGACGGGCCCATATCGACCGTCACGCGTACGACCGTTCAGGATTCGGAGTAGGGTGGACCGATGCCCGCATCCCGCCGCCCGCTTCCTTCGGCCTCTCCGAGACCGGCGGCGGGTGGGCGGCGGACGGCTGTAAGGAACGCAATGGCGCTTCGATTCCTGATCCTCGTGTCGTGCTGTTCATTGGCCCTCGGAGCGGCCATCACGATCGCCCTTCGGCCCGGTGGGTGGTCGGCGGACGAGTCCCCTTCGCCGCCGACGGCGCGAGTGCCGTCGCCGCCGCCGCGCGCTCCCTCGGCCTCCCCCCCCGCGCGGCGCGTCTTGCAAGCGCGGCACGCCGTGGCCGCTCGCGCCGTCGTCGAGGCCGATTCGCCCGAGACCGGAAAGAGACCGAGCCGGGTCGCCACCGGCTATCTTCGCGCGGCGCCGCGGGCGGCGGGTCGAGGCGAGACCGTCTCCATCGAGTTCCGGCGTACGAGCGACGAAGTCGACTCGGGAGACGGACGGGTCGTCGCACGGGTCCCGTGGCCTGGAGGGTTCGCCGTCGGCGTTCCGGACGGCGACGTCTCATGGGAGCTGAGGGCGCGGTCCGACGGGGCGGTCTCCGAGTGGGTCGAACTGGGACACGACCCGTCCGAGGCGTCGGTGGACGTCGGCTGCCTCCTCCTCGTGCCCGACGGAGCTCTCGAGGGGCGGGTCGTCGATCGGCACGGCGTGCCGGTGTCCGACGCCTCCGTCCTCGTCGACGGGCGACGGGTCGCCCGAAGCGACGTCCGGGGGAGGTTTCGGGTCGAGACGCTCTTTCCCGGGACGGTGTCGGTCCGGGTGGAACATCCGGCGTTCGCCTTCCCGCCGCCGACGGAGCTCGAGGTCGTCCCCGATCGAGCTTCCCCGGTGCTCGAGATCGTCGGCGCTCCGGCCCACCGTCTCGCCGTCCGGGTGACCGACGCGGATGGAGTGCCCATCGTGCGCGCGGGCGTCACGTTGACCTCCGATCGGAACGGCGACAGCCGGTTCGGGACGACCGACGAGGGCGGAGGAATCCGCCTCGGCGTGGGCGGGCCTCGTCCCCTCACGCTGCGCGTGTCGCGTCGGGGCTACGAGACCGTCACCCGATTCGACCCGCCGCCCGACGGAGTGATCGCGGTCACCCTCCGCACGGAATCGGGCGTCGTGATCACCGGTCGGGACGAACACGGTCGGGTCGCCCTCCCGCTCGGCGTCCGGATGGAGCGGTGGTCGGACCGGAGAGGTCGGTTCCAAGCCACGTGGCGCGCCGCGCCGATGGGTCGACACGAACGCGTCCTCGCCCCGCTGACCAAGACCGGCCGATACCGAGTGGTCGCCTGGGGCGTCGAGGGGATCGGGTGCGTCGAGTGGACCTCGGATCGGCTCCCCGGCGCCACCGAACTCCGGGCGGTGGAGTGGACGATCGCGCCGGCGCGGCCGCTCCCCGTCGACGTCGCGGACGCGACCGGCCGGCCGGTCCCCGAGGCACGGGTCATCGTCGTCGACGGAGACCGCGTCCTCGAGACACTCGTGGCCGACGACGCCGGACGATGCGAGGTGCAGCGACGACCGCTGGTCGAGGCGTCCGATCCCGCGCTGATCGTTCGCGCGGAAAGGTTCGTCACCACGCGGCGGATCGACGTCGATCCGTTCGTCGAGCGTCTGGAGCTGCAGCTGGACTCGGGTGGTGAGGTGACGGGGGTCGTGGTCGGGGAGGCGGGGGCGCCCCTCCCGAACGCGCAGGTCGGTCTGGTCGTCGAGGCCGAGGGGATCGGTCCGAGGCTCCGCCGCAGCGACGCTCACGGCCGCTTCCGTTTCGAGGCGGTTCCGGTCGGCGCCGCGCGGGTCGCCGCGTCCTACTCGCGCGGAGGCGTGCTCGCGCTGCTGTCGGCGGGAGGGGCCGGGACCCGGCTGGAGGTCCCTCCGGACGGCGGGGTGGAGTGTGACGTCCCGATCGTCGGAGCGCCTCCGTCGCCGGTCGAGGTCCTCGTGCGGGAGAACGGCGCTCCCGTCGAAGGAGGTCACTTCGTCGTCGCCCACGGGCCTTGCGCCTCGTCGGGCGCGGATTGGACGACGCACGTGCGGGCGGACGGCCTCGGGGTGCTCTCCGACGTCCCGCCCGCCGGTTCGACGCTCGTCGTCTACCGAGGAGGTCCGCACCCGCTCGCGTCGAGGCTCGTCGACGTCGGCCGTGCCCGATCGTCCGGTCGAATCGAGATCGAGCTCGAGACGGCGGACGTCGTGGGGCGCGTGCTCGACGCCAGCGGCGAACCCGCGGACGGCGTGCTCGTCGAGGCTCTCCTCCGGGTCGTCGAGCGGGTCGGGGACGAGCCGGGCTGGCGACCGGTCGTCCGGGCGGTGACCACGCGCGACGGAACCTACCGCCTCGCCGGAGTGCCGTCCGGGACGGCCCGACTGCGGTTCGGCGGCGGGGATTGGGGGGAGCGGACGATCGCCGTCTCCGGCCCTTCGGAGCTCCGGCTCGATCCGACGCGTCCGGCGTGCGTCGGCGACGACGAGCCGCCCGCGGAGTGAGGACGACGCCGGCGTTCCGCGCGCCCTCGGGTCGCGTGCCCGTACGCCACCAGCCCGTTGAAGAAGTCATGCGGGGCTGCGGCGGCCCCTCGCGGCCGATCTCTGCGTTGACCCCATCATCCGGATCGAGATGAATCGGCGATTCGCCTCCGGATGCGCGCCTTGATCTCGGCCGCGAGGAACTCGCCTCGCACCCACAGCACTTCTTCGACGGACTGCTACGCGTCGATGCCGTACGTGGCGATCTTCCGGTCGAGGGTCGTGCGCGCGATCCCGAGGACGCGCGCGGCCTCGCTCTTGTTCCCCTTCGTGTGCTCGAGCACGCGCTCGATGTGGCGCCGCTCGACGGTGGCGAGCGACCAGTCCTCGAGGTTCTCCGGCGCGCCCGCGGACGCCTCCGGCGCCTTCGTCGGGGCGCGGACGGACGGCGCGGTGAGGTCGAGGTCCTCGACGGTGAGGACGTCTCCGTCCGCCAGCGCGCACGCCCGCTTGACGATCGACCGGAGGCGGCGCGCGTTCCCGGGCCAGTCGAACGACAGGAGCGCCCGCTCGGCCTCCGGCGTGAAGCCGGTGAGGTGATATCCGAACGTCGCGTTGCACTCCTGCAGGTAGCGGAGCGCGAGAGGGAGGATGTCGCGCTTCCGCTGTCGGAGCGGAGGGATCTCGACCTTGAACTCGTTGACGCGGTAGAAGAGGTCCTCGCGGAACTCGTCGTTCCGGACCGCCTCCGCGAGGTCGCGGTTCGTGGCGAACAGGATGCGGATGTCGGAGCGGAGGGTCTCCTCGCCGCCGAGCCGTTCGAACTCCTTGTACTCGACCGCGCGGAGGATCTTCGCCTGCGCGTTCTTCGACAGCTCGCCGATCTCGTCGAGGAAGAGCGTCCCGCCGTCCGCGAGCTCGAAGACGCCCTTCTTGACCCGCTCGGCGCCGGTGAACGCCCCCTTCTCGTGGCCGAACAGCTCCGACTCGAGGAGCGACTCGGCGAACGCGGCGCAGTTCGCGGCGACGAACGGCTTCGCCGCCCGCGGGGAGGTGTTGTGGATCGCCTGCGCGAGGAGCGTCTTCCCCGTCCCCGTCTCTCCGACGATCAGGACCGACGCGTCCGACCGGGCGGCCCGTTCGGCCTGCCGGACGACCTCCGTCATGGCGTCGTCCTCGGCGACGAGCCGGTCGAACGTGACGCTCCGGTCGCGGTAGATCTGCGTGATGGAGGGCGTCGGCGCGTCGTCGGAGGTCATCCCGGCATTGTATCGGCAGGTCGTCCGCGGCTCCCGCCCGCAGTCGGGTCTCCTTCGGAGGGGCCGCCGCAGCCCGGAATGACCTCTTCGACGGGCTGTTAGACTCCGCGACGATGCGCGCCCACGTCGTCGTTCTCGTCGTGCTCTGGCTGCTCGCGTTCGTCGTGCGCGTCGACGCGACGCGGGCGCGGACGAGCGCGGGGCACGGCGACGTCGCCGCCTATCACCAGGTGGCGCGCAACCTGTACGAGGGGCGTGGCTTCGTCCAGGACTACGTCGCCGACCGGCTGGCGTCGCCGACATCCCTCCCGACGCCGTCGAACACCTGGTGGCGCCCCCTGCCGTCGATCGTCGGCGCGCTCGGCATGGTCGCGGCGGGCGAGGGGTCGTACGAGGCCGGCAAGCGGGCGATGATCGCGCTGTCGTCGTTCGTCCCGTTCGTCGTCTACCTGGCCGGGTGGATCCTCCTCCGGCGCCGCTCGGCGGCGTTCGCGGCGGGACTCCTCGCGGTCGGGTTCCACCTCTACCTCGACCAACCGAGCCAGATCCTCTCGCACGGCCCGTACGCGCTGTTCGCCGGCGGGGCGCTCGTGCTCGCGCTCGGCGTCGAGCGGACGTCGCGAGGGGTGCCGTGGTTCGGCGTGCTGTTCGGGCTGGCGTACCTGACGCGCGGCGACGCGCAGGTCCTCCCGCTGGTGCTCGCCGCGGCGATCCTGGCCGCGCGCCTCTTCGGCGAGCGGCGTCCGCTGCCGTGGAGGGGCCTCGCGGCGGCGGCCGGGGCGTTCGTCGTCGTGGCGGCGCCGTGGTGGGTCCGAAACCTCCGGACCTTCGGGTCGCCGATGCCCCCCGGCATGTCGAAGGCGGCGCTCGCCCGGACCTACGAGGACTGGTTCCTCGACCCCGATCGGCTGACGTGGGAGCGATACCGCGACGGCGGGCTCGAGCGGATCGCGCGCCAGAAGGAGCGGGCGGTCCTCGACGCGGCCGCGTTCGTGCCGCTCTGCATGAGCCGGTCGGTCGATCGGGGGAAGGACGTTCCGCCGTCGGCGCCGGTCCGCCGCCTCCACGTCCTCGGCCTCTGGGTCCTCGGTCCGCTGCTCTGGATCGGCTTCGGGTGGCTGCTCGTCCGACGCCGCCGGGCGGCGCTGCTCGTCCTCCTGCACCTCGGGCTGCTGATCGGCGTCTACGGGGTGGTCTTCTCGGCGATCGGGCGGAACTCGTTCCACTCGAGCCTCTTCTCGGTCTACCCGATCTTCCTGGTCTGCATCGTCGCCGCGGTCGACCTGCTCCTCGCGCCGCTCTTCCGATCGCGACCGGGACCGCGCGCCGGGGCGACGATTCTGGTCGCGGCGGTGCTCGCCGGCCTGAACGTCTGGGCGGCGCGGCCGCACCTCCAGGCGAAGTACGGGGGAGTGGAGCGAATGCTCGAACCGTACCGGCGACTCGCGGCGTGGGTCGAGGCGGAGGGGATCGAGTCGCCCGTCTTCTTCTGCCGGAACCCGTGGCAGCTCTCGACCGAGGCGAGGGTCGGCGCCGTCATGATCCCGCCGGGGGGGATCGACGCGATCCTCCGGGCGGCGGCGACGTTCGGCGTGACGCATCTCCTCGACGAGACGCGAGGGAAGCCCGGGCTGCTCGGGATCCGCCCCGGGCTCGGGCCCCTGCTCGAGCGAGGGGTCCTGCGGCGGATCCCGGCCGACGAGGGGCTGAGGGTCTACCGCTGGCGGTCGCCGGGGAGGTGACCGAGCCGCTCGAGCCGGCGGAGGGCGGCCGGCTCGAGCTCGAACCGCGTCGACCCGACGCCCGGGAGCCGCAGCTCCTTCGCTCGCGCGAGGAGTTCGCGGAGGGAGGTCGCGACCTCGCTCGCCTGATCCTCCAATGCCAGGGGGTGTTCGCCGTCGGGATCGACGTCGCGGTCGAAGAGCGTCTCCTCGCCGCCCTCGTCGAGGAGCACGAAGTTGTTGGCGCCGACGCCGATCGTCGAGCCGCGGGCGTCGAGGTGTTCGAACGGCGCGAGGCCGTGGAGCTTGTTCCCCGAGAAGAGCGGCTTGTGCGGCGGGTCGAGCAGCGAGCGGCCGACGTGCGGGACGCGGTGGATCGGGACGCGGAACATCTTCGCCATCGTCGGGTAGAGGTCGAGGACCGAGATCGGTCCGCGGCGGACGGCGTCGGTGATGTCGTCCGCCGGCAGCCGCACGATCATCGGGACCTCGAGGTCCGCCTTGGCGCCGGTCGAGGTCGAGAAGGCGATGACGCACGACTCCTCGTACCGCCGCCGTCGCCTCAGGAGGTCGACCGTGCGTTCGACCAGCCGGTCGAGCGTCGCCGCCGCGCTCGCCCCCGGCCGCGCGGAGAAGTGGATCCAGAAGACGAACTGCCGGTCTCGGATCGTCTCCATCCAGGCGCCGGCGGCGTCGACCGCGGCGTCGACGTCGTCGGCGTCGAGCTCGAGCGAGGAGTCGGTCCCCTTCCCGAGCCCCGTCTTCCAGAGGAGCGGGAGGTTGGCGAACGCGGCGGTGGCGTAGCCGCGCCCGGAGAACGTCTCGAAGATCGTCGGCAGCCTCGCCGTCGCCTTGCGGTCCCACTCCCGCACGTCGTGCGAGGTCGGGAGGAGGCTGAAGACGAACGACGCCTCCGCCGCCGGCGAGCGGTCGCTCGCCGCGTAGGCCCGGACGATCGTGATCCCGCGGTTCGCGAGCCGGGCGAGGGCGGGGTACCTCGGGTGGATCGCCCACGGGTCGGCGCCCTCGACCCGGAGATCCGCCGCGCGGAGCCGGTCCGTCGAGAGGAAGATCAGGTTCGAGGGGACGCTGCCGGTCCGGAGCGCGGGGTACGTGCACCCCTCGGGGACCAGCACGATCCCGGCCACGATCCAGAGCGGGCCGAGCAGGGAGAACGAGAGGAGCGCGACGACTCCGGCGCGCGCGTTCACTTCAGGTACCCCAACGTCCGGAGCTCCCGGCGGAGCTCGTCGGTCAGCGCGGTCGGGTCGGTCCCCGGCTCGAGCGCCTCGATCCGCCGGCGCGAGCGGCGATACAGCTCCTTCAGCTCGCTCGCGTCGGCGCGCGAGTCGCTCCAGACGTCGTCGCGTTCGGGTTCGACGTCCGGCCGCTCGTAGAGGCGGAACCGCTCGTCCGCCACGTCGACGAGGAGACGCCGGTCCGCGAGGCGGAGGGACCGGAGTCGCCCGACCCGGGCCGCGGGGAGCGGCGCGTCGCCGTCCCGATCGCGCCCCTGTCGTTCGGCGGAGGCGAACGCCCGGACCGCGCGCCCGTCCTCGATCGCCGGCCGGAGCGACGCCCCCTGGTGGCCGAACGGCGCCTCCACGCCCGCGTAGTCGAGCAGGGTCGGCACCACGTCGACCAGCTCGACGATCGAGTCGACCACCGTCCCGCCGCGCCGGCCCTCGGGGAGACGGACGAGGAGCGGGACGTGCGTCACGGCGTCGAACAGGAACGGGTCGTGCCCGAACCACTCCTCGTCGAACTCGTCGAACGCCTCGCCGTGGTCGGCGGTCACGACCAGGATCGTCCGGTCGAGCGTCCCGCCCCGACGGAGCGCGTCGACCAGCCGACCGACCTCCGCGTCGAGCGCCCGGAGTCCCGCGTCGTACCGATCCTTCAGGATCGTCGCCTCGGCCTCCCCGATCCCTCGCCGGCGGCGCGTCTCCGGTTCGAGCCGGTAGTCCTGCTGGCCGTTCCCGAACCGCTCGTCCGCCGCCGACCCGAACGGCCGATCGTCGGTGAAGACCGCGTACGGGCGGTGGGCGTCGTAGTAGTGGACCCAGCCGAGGAACGGCCGCTCGTCCGGCGCGTCGAGCCACGCGAAGACGCGCTCGTTGATCGCGGCCGCCGGCGCGATCAGGTAGTCGTTCCGAGGGTCGTCGTCGACCGGCGTGCGGAACGTCCCCTCGTCCTTCATCTCGACCACGCGCTCGAACCCCTGGTCGAGCCCGTTCACCGAGCCCATCGCGAGCGGGCTGAAGCTCGCGGTGCGGTACCCGCGGCGGGCGAACGTCTCGGCGACGGTCTCGACCTCGTCCGGCAGGCGGTAGGTCCACCACCGGAGCCCGTGCGAGGCGACGTACCGCGAGGTGAGCAGCGACGCGTGCGACGGGGGCGTGAACGACGACTGGGAGAACGCGCGTTCGAACCGGACCGACTCGCGCGCCAGCGCGTCGAGGTTCGGCGTCGTGTCGCGGTCGTACCCGTAGCTGCCGAGCCGGTCGGCCCGGACGGTGTCGAGCGTCACGATCAGGACGTTCGCGCCGGGGTGGACGACGGGAGTCCGGTCCGCGCGCGTGCAGCCGGAGGGCGCGGCCGCGACGAGGGCGGCCGCCAGCGCGAGGCGGGCCGGGACGCGGATCATGCCACGGCGGCCTTCGACGGGAGCCGACCGGTGAGATCGAGCCAGGCGAGGCGGAGCACGAACCGGAAGACGCGGCAGAGCTTGCCGCAGGTCAGGTTCGACTCGCCGGCCTCCCGCTCGACGAAGCGGATCGGCACCTCCTTCAGGCGGAGCCCGAGCCGGTGCGCGCGCACGAGCACCTCCGGCACGATCTCCGGCCCGACCGCGGTCATCGAGGCGACGTCGATCGCCTCCAGCGTCCGCCGCCGGTAGACGCGATACCCCGAGTTGCAGTCGCGGACCGGCAGGCGCAGCAGCCTGCGGTTCAGCCAGGTCGTGAACCGCGTGATCCAGACGCGGTGGAAGCCGCGGCCGACGTCCTCGCCGCCCGACGCCAGGCGCGAACCGATGACGAGGTCCGCCTCGCCGAGCGCCTCGAGCAGCCGCGGGAGGTCGCCCGGCGCGTGCGAGTGGTCGGCGTCCATCTCGACCACGACGTCCGCCCCCATCTCGAGCGCGACCCGGAACGCGTGCCGCCCGGCCGCCCCCCTCCCCTTGTCGGTCGTCCGGCGGAGGACGTGGACGCGGGGTTCGCGCTCCGCGAGCTCCTCCGCGATCCGCCAGGTCCCGTCCGGGGAGTCGTCGTCGGCGACGAGGACCTCGAGCCGAGGGTCGATCCTCAGCAGCGCCTCGGCGAGCGGCACGATGTTCTCGGCCTCGTTGAACGTCGGGAGGGTGCAGACGATCTTCCGGTCGCTCATGCGGGCCTCTCCGCGAACGTCTCGAGCTGGCGGCGGACGGCGTGTTCGACGCGTTCGGCCGAGATGGTGTTCATGCAGTTCGGGTCCTTGTCGCAGCTCGTGCGATAGCACGACAGGCAGTCGACCTCGTCGGACGTGATCTTCTCGCCGCGCCCGAACAGGTCGATCTCCGCCGCGGACGTCGGCCCGAACAGGACGACCTGGCGGACGCCGAGGGCCGTCGCGATCTGCATCGCCAGCGTGTCGCCGGTCACCAGCACGTCGAGACGCTCGATCACCGCCGCGAACACGCGGACCGGGAGGTCGCACGGGAGGCGGATCGCCTTCGACCCGACCGCGGCCGCGAGCGCCGCGTTCCGCTCGGTCTCCTCCGGACCCCCGAGCAGCAGCACCGGGGCCGACGGGTCGTCGCCGAGCCGTCGCGTCAGCTCGACCTGTCCCTCGAACGTCCACTTCTTCAGCGGCCAGCGGAAGCCCGCCCCCGTGTTGAGCCCGATCCGCCGCGCCGCGCGACCGACGCCGTGGCGGGCCAGCAGCTCGGAGGCCTCGGCCCGGTCGCGGTCGTCGAGACAGAGGCGGGGCTTCGACCGGACGGGGACCCCGGCGACGTCCGAGAGGTGCTCGAAGTAGGTCCGGCGGTTCGCGCGCTTCCGCTCGTCGTCGAGTCCGAGCTCGAACCACTCCTCCGCCCCGGGGCTCAGCGGCGCCAGCTTGCCGTCCGGAGCGAGGCCGAATCCGGTCCTCTCGCCGGCCGGGATCATCGACGCGAGGGCGCACGCGTCCCGGGCCGCGTCGAGGCAGAGGAGGTGGTCGAACGGCCGCGCCGCCGCGAGCTCGACCGGGAGGGCGCCGGTGAACGGGACGACCCGGTCGACGTCGGGGTGGCCGCGGAGGAGCGGCGCCGCCGCCGCCGCCGTCACCCAGGTGATCGAGCACGGCGCGTGCCGACGACGGAGTCCGTCGAGGACCGCGGTCGTCCGGAGGACGTCCCCGGCCGCCGCCAGCTTGATGATCAGGACGCGGGCACCCTCGGGCTCGTAGGACGCGCAATCGTCGCAGCGCACGCCGCTCTCCTTGTGCGGCGTGCACGGACGATCTCCCGAGAACTGCCGGCAGTCACGTCGCCAGCTCATGTTTCCTCGTGCTTGGACGGGTCGGCTCGGGAGAGCGCGCGGATGATACCATCCTTCGCCCCGGGAGAGGACCGCGGCTTCGAGGCGGGAGCGCGACGCATGACGTTCGCTGCAACGGAAGGACGCCGAGCCGACCTCGTGGCCGGCGTGCTGCTGCTGGTCCAGCTCCTCGTCCTCCTCCACACGGCCCGTTGTGAGGGGGAGACCTACGACGAGCCGATGTACCTCCTCGCCGGGCGGACCTACTGGGACGACGCGGACTTCTCCTTCAATCGCGAGCATCCGCCGCTGGTGAAGCTCCTGATCGGCCTGCCGCTGAAGGTCGACGGGCTCGCCGTCCCGCCCGCGTACCAGGTCCAGCCGGGATCGCCGGTCCGCTTCCTCCACGAGTGGAACGATCGCCCGCTCCGCACCGTCTTCCTCGGGCGCCTCGGTCCGATCCTGCTCGGGCTCGTGCTGGCGTGGTTCGTCTACCGGCTGGGAAAGCTGTGGGCCGGTCCGAAGGTCGGGCTCGCGGCGCTCGTGGCGGTGCTCGCGCTCCCCGTCGTCACCGGGAACGCCGCGCTGGCCGCGCTCGACGTCGGATCGGCGGCGCTGATCCTCGTGGCGATCGACCAGTTCGCGCGGCTCCGACTCGCGCCTTCGGCGTGGCGGACGCTCCTCGCGGGGGGCGCCCTCGGGCTGGCCCAGCTGACCAAGTTCACGGCGCTCGCGCTCGTGCCGGTGTTCGCGCTGCTCCTGTCGATCGACGCGGTCCGCGGCCGGACGGCGCGGCCGCTCCTGCGCGGCGTGGGGATGGGGCTCGTGGCGCTCACCACGATGTTCGCGGGGTACGCGGGCGAGCTGCGGACGATGTCCTCGATCGCCGACCACCCTCGCTTCGTGAGGCCGAACACCGAGACGGTCTTCGCGGACCCGACGGTCGCGCGGGTCGCGTCCGCGTTCGGCGACCGGCCGATCCCGATGGCGAGCTACCTGCGCGGACTCGACCGCGTGAAGAGCGGCGAGGGCGCGGCGATGTTCCCGGGGTACTTCATGGGGGAGCGGAGGACCGGGGAGGGTTGGCCGTCGTTCTACCTCGTCGGCCTCGCCGTGAAGACGCCGGTCGGGATCCTCCTGCTGCTCGCGATGGCGTCTCTGCTCCTGCCCTGGCTCGGCGGACGGCCGAAGGTCGTCGACGCGGCGGCGCTCCTCGCCGCGATCACGTTCGTGACGTTCTCGCTGGCGTCGAAACAGGTCGGGATGCGGTACGTCCTCCCGGCGCTCCCGCTCGTCGCCCTGCTCGTCGGTCGCCTCGTGACGTTCGACGCGGGGAAGCGGCCGATCCCGGTCGTGGCGGCGGCGATCGTCGGCCTGATCGGGCTCCCGGCCGGTCTGTTCCTCCTGTTCTCCGACTTCGCGCCGGCGGGTCCGCTGCGGCTGACGGCGACGATCGGAGCGGCGCTCGTCGGCGTGGTGCTGGTGCGGATCGCGTCGTCGGGGGACGCCGCCGCGACGACGCGCGGGTTCCGCCGGATCGTCGTCGGGTTGCTGCTCGTCGGGCTCGGCGAGGCGGCGGCGCGGCACCCCGAGCACCTGATGTTCTACAACGCGTTCGCCGGCGGTCCGGACCACGGGTACGAGATCACCTCGATCGGGGACGACTGGGGACAGGGGACCGCGGCGCTGGCCCGACGACAGCGGGAGGCGGGGTGGGGGACGATCCGGTACGCCTACTACGGCACGAGCAAGCCGGAGGCGCACGGGCTCGACTTCGAGCATTGGGGCGGGCGGCCGGTCCGCGGGAAGGTCGCGATCCACACGGTGGTCTGGACGCGCCATCGGCCGACGTACGCGTTCCTGGAGGGGCTCGAGCCGACCGAGCGGGTCGACTCGATCCTCGTGTTCGACGTCCCCGAGGGACACCGCCCGCCGCCGGCCGCGCCGCCGCGATGACCGCCGCCCGGACCGTCGCGCTCGGCCTGCTCGCGCTCGCGGGGGTCCTGGCCGCGCTCCTCCTCACCGACGGGTTCGGGTTCGGGGACGACGGGCGGGGCGGGCCTTCGTGGCCGGGCGTGCTGGAGGACGACTACGACCGACAGGCGTACCAGCAGCGCGGCCGGTGGATCGCGTCGGGCGGGCGCCCGTACCTCGACGAGTTCTCGGAGTACCCGCAGGTCACGACCTGGGCGATGGGGCTGCCGTACCTGCTGTTCGACCACGGGGTCGTCCCGGGCGAACCGTTCTCGTCGAAGGAGCGTCTCCGCGCGCTCTACGCCCGGGCCCTCGACGGCGCGCGGGCCGAGCGCGAGGCCGAGAAGGCGCTGCGCGAGCTGACGCGGACTCCGTTCACCGAAGCCGCGGCCGCGGCGCCCGGTTCGCCGGTCGAGCGACGGGCGGCGGCGCTGGCGAACGCGGCCGGCGTGCCCGTCGCCGAGGCGCGGGAGATTCTCGCCGACGCCTGGCGGGAGAGCCGCGCGCTGGTCGACGAGCTGAAACGGAACCGGAAGACGTACGGCGATCTCCACCACGTCCTGATGGCGGTCTGGCTCGCCTCGCTCCTCGTCCTGTCGGTCGCCCTCCTCCGGACCCTCGGAGAGCCGCCGGCGTGGGCGCTTCTGCTGCTCCTGCCGGCGACGCTCTTCTTCGGCTTCAACCGGTTCGACGCGGTGGTGACGACGATGGTCGCGGCGACGCTGCTGCTGCACCTCCGCGGTCACGAGCGGACGGCGGCGCTGGTGCTCGGCGTCGCGGTGATGACGAAGTGGTTCCCGGTCGTGCTCGCGCCGCTCCTGTTCCGGCACGCGTACGAGCGGGCGCGCGCGGCCGACCCCGCGGCGCCGCGGGGCGAAGCGTTCGTCCGGACGTGGGTCGTCCCCGGCGCGATCGTCGGCGCGGTCGTCGTCGCGTGCCTCGGCGTCACGTACGCGTGGGGGGGAGGCGGCTGGGACGCCGTGCGGTTCGTCTTCGACTGGCACGCGGAGGTCCGTCGGCCGAACAAGTCGTCGCTCCTCGTCACGCTGACGTCGGACGCGCAGTGGGGGCTCCTCGACGCGACGGCGCGTCCGACGCTGGAGAAGGTGTTCAAGTTCCTGCAGCTCGTGCCGGGGGCGATGTTGGCGCTCCTGCCGCTGCGGACCGCGCGGGCCGTGATCCTCGCCGCGCTGACGGCGACGCTCCTCGCGGTGACGTTCTCGGAGTTCTTCTCGCCGCAGTGGGTCGTCTGGACGACCGCGTTGTCGCTCCTCGTCGCCCCGCGGTGGCGGCGGTTCGCGGCGCTGACGGCGGCGCTGGAGTCCCTGCTCTGGCTCCAGATGTTCTTCCACGCGCACGCGTACGCGACGCGGATGCTCGACGAGGCGTCGAACCCGACCTGGGCGCCGTTCTGGGCCGTCCATCACGTCCGGACCGTCGTCCTGCTCCTCTTCCTGGCGGTGGCGGCGGGGACGCTGATCGCGGAGGTGCGGGCGCGGCGCGACGTCGGGGGAGGTGCGGGATGATCGACCGAGTGAAGGACGCGGCGGGGATCGCGGCGTTGATCCTCTCGTGCGGCTGCTATTCGCTCGCGCAGGTCGGGCTGCCGGAGGAGCTGCGCACGGA
>JAUIEL010000753.1 GCA_030428825.1 bacterium | reverse complement strand
CCATGAAGAACCCGTCGCAACCCGCGGCCATCGCCGCCTTCGCCACGTAGGGGATCATCCGACGGTCCCCGGACGAGGTCTTCCCGGCGCCGCCCGGGATCTGGCAGGAGTGCGTGGCGTCGAAGACGACCGGGACGCCGAGGTCCTGCATGAGGGGAATCGCCCGCATGTCGGAGACGAGCGCGTTGTAACCGAACGACGCTCCGCGCTCGGTCAGGAGGACGTTCTCGGCGCCGCACTCCCGGAGCTTGGTCACGACGTTCCCCATGTCCCAGGGGGCGAGGAACTGCCCCTTCTTCACGTTCACGGCCCGGCCGGTCTCGGCCGCGGCGCGGAGGAGGTCGGTCTGCCGGCAGAGGAACGCGGGGATCTGGAGGAGGTCGACGACCTCGCCGGCGGGGCCGGCCTGGTCCGGTTCGTGGACGTCGGTCACCAGCGGGAGGCCGGTCTCCGCCTTCACGGCCGCGAGGACCTTCAGCCCTTCGGTCAGGCCCGGCCCGCGGAACGATTCGATCGACGACCGGTTCGCCTTGTCGAACGACGCCTTGAAGACGATCGACACGCCGGTCGCGTCGCGGATCTCGACGAGGCGTCGCGCGATCCGGAAGACGACCTCCTCCGATTCGATGACGCACGGCCCGGCGAGGAGGAGGAGCGGGTGGCCGGGGCCGACGGCGTGGGGACCGACGTGGGCGGAACGGGTGGAGGAAGAGGCCATGGGGGGAGTCTAGCGATCGGGGACGGCTTCGCGTTCGCTGCGGCGGCGGGGCGTGCGGAGGAGGTGTCTCCGACCCGCTCACGTCCTCGCGCGTCGCGCCCGGTTGGGTCTCCGCGAGGGGACGAGTCGCGCTGCCGGGTCGCTCTCGGAGAAGCCTCCTCCGCCCGCCCCCCGCCTCGCCCGCTCCGGACTTCCTCACCCGCTTCCGGGATGGAAAGGGGGAGTCCGGTGAGGACCCATGGGATGGCGCTGCCGCGGAGTCCTGTCACCGTCGTCGGTCCTCCGCGTCAGCGCCCTCTCTCCTGCTCTCCCGTGCTCTCTCTTGCTCTCGTTGCTTCCCCGGGTTCGTCCCGTCGATGGTGCCGGCGGTACCCGCCCGGCGAGAGGCCCATCACGCGCTTGAAGACCTTGCCGAACGAACTCTCCGACTCGTAGCCGACGGTCGCGGCGACGGCGGCCATCTTGGCGGGCCGGTGCTCGCGCAGCAGGGCGGCGGCGCGGACCATGCGCCACCGGGTGAGGTGGCCCAGCGGCGTCTCCCCGACGAGCCGGCGGAATCGCTCGGCGAACGCCGACCGCGACATGGAGACGCCTCGGGCGAGCGTCGTCACCGTCCAGTCGCGGCTCGGCTCGGCATGCATCAGTCGCAGCGCCTCGCCGATCTGCGGGTCGGTGATCGCCCGAAGCCAGCTCGGGCTCTCGTCCCCGAGCATCGTCCGGATCTGGCTTCGCATCGCCTGGACGAACAGCACCTCCGCGAGTCGGTCCACGATCGCGGCCGAGCCGGGATGGTCGCCCTGGGTCTCGGCCGCGAGGTGTTGGAGGGTCGAGCCGAACCACGGCGTGTCGTGCGACGACGCCGGCAGGTGGACGATCGCCGGCAGGTGCTCGACGAGCATCTCGCTCTCCGGCGACGCGAACCTGAAGCACCCGGCGATGACCGACGTCGGCACCCCGTCTCCGCCGTGGGTGATGAGTCGCGAACGGTGGAACTCCTCCGGCTTCACGAGGTCGACCGCGGAGCGAACACGCTCCTTCGGGCCGCTGAGCAGCGTGTACGACTCGGGGGCCGGCAGGAACACGAAGTCGCCGCCGACGAGCGGGATGGGCGTGCCGTCGTCGACCGCCAGCAAGCACGAGCCGCGCGTCACGATGAGGCAGACCCCCTCGTTCCCCGGAAACCGCAGGCCGAACGGCGCGGAGAGCTCGAGCCGGCCGTAGAGCTGCCCCTGCGTCCGGAGGAGCGACATCACCTCGGAGAGCACGTCCATGATTTCTCGACCTCTCTGGCGTCTTGGACCATGAACACGGACTTTCGAGCATAGATCGTCCAGGCCGCCCGACCTAGATTCCACGCGCTGTCGAGAACGAGAAGTCACTCGAATCCGGAGATCCCCATGAACATCGACTTGCCCCGCCCGGTCGCGGCGTACCTGGACGCGGAGAAGGCCAAGGACGCCGGAGCGCTCGCCCGGTGCTTCGGAGAGGGCGCGGTCGTCCGGGACGAGGGACGGGAGCATCGAGGGGTGGCCGCCATCGAGGCGTGGCATCGCGAGGTGAACGCCACGGTCCCGTACGTCGTGGAGCCGCTCGAGGCTTCCGTGGACGGCGCGGCGGTCGTCGTCCGTGCCCGCGTCTCGGGCGAGTTCCCGGGGAGCCCGACCGAGCTGCGCCATCACTTCGTCCTCGAGGGCGACCGGATCTCGTCGCTGGAGGTGAGGCCGTGAGCCCCGCCGCGAGTCTCCCTCCCGCCCCGGACGAGTTCCGCGATCGGCGAGCGCTCGTCACCGGCGGCACGAAGGGGATCGGCGAGGCGGTCGTCCGCCGGCTGCTGGCGGGCGGCGCGGCGGTGGCGACGACCGCGCGATCCCCGCTCGGCGAAGGTCTGCATCCGACCCTGTTCGTTCGAGCGGACGTGGGCACCGCGAGCGGCGTCGAAGACGTCGTCGAGCGCGTGCTCGCGGAGTGGGGGGGCGTCGACGTCCTCGTCGACTGCGTCGGCGGCTCCGACGCGCCGAGCGGCGGGTTCGGTGTGCTGACCGACGAGGCGTGGACGAGGGCGCTGGACATCAACCTGATGTCCGCCGTGCGGTTCGACCGGGCGTTGGTCCCCGGCATGGTCGAGCGCGGCCGCGGCGTCGTGGTCCACGTCTCGTCGATCATGCATCGCCTCCCGCTGCACGACTCCACGCTCGCCTATGCGGCGGCGAAGGCGGCGATGCGCACCTACAGCAAGGGGCTCGCGAACGAGGTCGGGCCGCGCGGCGTGCGGGTCAACACCGTGTCGCCGGGCTTCGTCGAGACGCCCGCCGCCCGCGACTTGATCCATCGGCTCGCCGGGAGCCGGGAGATCGACGAAGCCGCGGCGCGCCAGGTCATCGTCGACGGGATCGGCGGGATCCCGATCGGGCGG
>JAUIEL010000752.1 GCA_030428825.1 bacterium | reverse complement strand
AGGAGCCAACACGCGGGCCCCGCCGGCACGTCCGTGCGAGCGACGCCGATGAGGAGGGCCGAGAGGCTCCCACCCCACCCCTCCTTCACTTGCAGGTGGAACACTCCCCCCGGCTTCGGGCAGTCGGTGAGCAGGTCCACGACGGGCGTGTGGCCGCCGCCGCCCGCACACCCCGTCCCGTACGGTATCGCGGAGGCGCAGCCGCCGCGCCGAGCTTCCCGTACGCCGCCCAAGAGGGTGAGGCCGAGAGTCCCGCGACGGAACCGTGGTAGACGAACGCCGCCCCCTCGCTGGAGTACGGGGCGTCGAACTCGGGCGCGCCGACGATCACGTCGGAGAAACCGTCGGCGTTCACGTCGCCCGCGCCCGCCACCGACGCCCCGAACCAGGCGCCGGCCTGATCGCCCTCCGCGGACCATACCGGACCGGTCGGGCCGCTCGGGGATCCGTGGTAGACGAAGACCCGCCCCTCGTCCTCCTCCCCGTGGTCGAACGACGCCGCGCCGACGATCACGTCGGCGAACCCATCGCCGTTCACGTCCCCGGCGCAGGCGACACGATCGCCGTACCGAGCGGTCTCCTGATCGCCCTCGCCGATCCAGCTCGGCGCGCTCTCGAGGATGTCACCCGCGGCGGCGAGGCGCGCCGCAGCGAGCACGACGACGGACCCGAACGACCACGGAAGGCGCATGCGTGTCGACTCCCCTCGGCGCGGGCCCGGCGGGCCCGTGTCGCCGCGAGGATACCCGAACCGTCCGGTTTCGGGCGCCGGCACGAGCTCCGCCAACCCCGCGCCAGCCGCCGTCTCAGGGGATCGACGACGTCGTGCCGAAGTCGTTCGCCACCCAGCGGTTGTCGATGGCGCCGGAGACGTCCCAGCCGTCGACGCCGTCGCTCTTCTTCGCGTCGTTCACGAGCGCCGCGTTGTCGACGGTCCCGGCGCCGAAGACGATCCCGTTCCCGCCGGCCCTCCGCACGACGTTCCGCGCCACGACGTTCTCGGAGCTCGTGAGGACCACGAAGATCCCGTTGCCGCCCGAGCGGACGACGCGGTTCCCGAGGATCCGGTTCCTCCACGCGCCGTCGCGGAGCTCGATCCCCGAGGAACTCGGCTTCACGATCCGATTGCCGGCGACGAGGCAGTCGTCCGCCCCCTTCAGCACGATCCCGCCGACCGGGCCCGTCGTGATCCGGCCGTCGAGGATCCGGTGCCGTGAACCCTCCACCCTGAATTCCCCCGCCATCTTCGTCCGCCGGATCGTGTGGCCGAGGCCCGCGATCCGGATCGGCAGGCCGTTCGGACTCCCGGTCACGCGGGTCCGGTCGACGACGTGTCCGACGCCGTCGAGCACCAGCGCCCCGGCCGGTGCGAGTTCGCGGTCGATCCGGTTCCGCTCCAGGACGCAGGCGCGCGTCGTGGCGAACGTCTCGATCGCCGGCCCGCCGGTCCCGGCGATGCGGCAGCGGTCGACGTGGACGCCGCTCCCGCTCTCGATCCGGACGCCCTCGGACCCCGACCCGGAGATCCGACAGCGTCCGAGCCGGACGCCGCGGCTCGAGCCCTGGACGACGAACCCGGCGCCGCCGACGTCCTCCACCCGGACCCGGTCGAGCTCGACGCCGACGCCGTCGTCGATCTTCACGCCGTCGTCCGCCTCGTTCCGGATCCGAAGCCCCCGCACCACGATCGCGCTCGAGAAGTCGATCTCGAGCCCCGGCCCGGGATGGCCCGCCGAATCGACCACGACCTTCCCGTTCGCGCGGAGCTCGAGTCCGTGCTTCCCGAGGATCGAGACGTTGCCCGCGTAGACGCCCGCCTCGACGACGATCATTGCGCCGGCCGGCGCGGCGTCGACCGCGCCCTGGATCGTCGGGTACTCCGCCGGGACGTGGAGCACCGCGGTCACGTCCCCCTCGAACGAGTTCCCCGCGTACAGGTCGAACGCCGCGGTCCCGTCGCCGATGACCCCCCCGAGGTCCCCCTTCTTCTTCACCTCGTTCGCGAGGAAGACCGCGCCGGTCGAGGTGGCGTACTGTCCGACGGCCCAACCGAGCTTCCCCGCGATCCGGTTGCCGGAGAAGACCGCGTCCGACGACTCGTACAGGACCATCCCGAACCCGCCGACCCCCTTCGCCCGGTTCGAGGCGAACACGGTGTCGGACCCCGCGTCGAAGAGGCCGACGTCGGACGGACCCTTCGAGCGATTGCCGTACACGACGACGCCGTTGCCGCCCCAGACGGTGAACACCTGGGACGCCCCGGGCGAGGTGAATCGGTTGTCGATCAGGTGCGTGTTCGCGCCGGACGCCACGAGCGACGACGCTCCGCGATTCCCGACCGCGGCCTGCGCCGAGCCCTCCAGGGCGTACGGAAGGGCGAAGCCGCCGTTCGTCCGGTTGTCCGCCAACAGGTCGAGGTATCCGCCGGCCACGACCGTCGCCGCCCCCTCGAGATCGAACCGGTTGCCGGTCACCGTGCCGTGACTCGAGAACGGCGCGGTCTCGACGGCGGGACCGCCGAGATCGTCGAAGCGGCCGTCCCGGACCGCGACGAACGTCGCGACCTCGACCTTCACCCCGCCGAGCGCGGCCCCGCGGATCCTCGGCCGATCGATCCACACCGCCCGGCTGCCGCTCGTCACCCGCACGCCGTAGGTGCCGGGGTCGATCGCCCGACACTTCTCGAGCACGACCGCCTCGCTGCCGAGGACGAGGAACCCCTCCGCCGACGCGTCGGTCACGCGGAGGCCGCGAAGACGGACCCCCGTGACGTTCGTGAGCTGCACGCCGGCGCCGGGGAGGCCTTGGGCGTCGATGGTGACCCCGTCCTCGCCGCGCAGCTCGAGCGTATGGGTCGAGAAGACGCGCACCGTCTCCGCGTACGTCCCCGACGCGATCTTCACCACGTCCCCGGGGACGGCCGCGTCGACGGCGGCCTGGATCGTCGGGAACTGCTGCGGGACCTTCAGCGTGCCGGCCCGGGCGTCCCCGACGAAGGAAGGAGAGAGCGCGGCGAGAAGGACGAAGGGGGTGAGGCGCATGACGAACTCCTTGATGGACTCTCGAGGACGTGGCGGGGAGACGCGGCCGTCCCGCGGAGTCCGACACGGATTCCGGGATCGCGGCCGAGAATCGGGGAATC
>JAUIEL010000751.1 GCA_030428825.1 bacterium | reverse complement strand
GCCTCGCCGCCGGGCGTGGGTACGAGAGCTCGATGTTCCACTGGTTCGCGGACCTGCTCCGGATCCGGACCAAGCTCGCCCGTTACACCTCCGGCGAGCCGTACGTCCACTACGTGAAGGACGCGATCGCGACCGACCGCCCGTACGACGGGGTGGTGCGCGAGCTCCTGACCGCCACCGGGCCGGCGCACCGGGAGGGGAACGGCGCGACCGGGTACCGGCTGCGCGATCGCGGCATGCCCGAGGACCACACGGCGAACACGGCGCGGGTCTTCCTCGGCACGCGGATCGAGTGCGCGCAGTGCCACGACCACCCGTTCACCGACTGGAAGCAGCAGGACTTCTTCCGGCTGGTCGCGTTCGGCGGCGGCGTCGAGGACGTCCACGAGGAGGCGCCGGCCGATCGCCTGCGGGAGTTCGGTCGCGAGCTGCGCCGCGTGGGGGACGCGGACGAACGGCGCGCGTTCCGGCGGATGATCCGGCCGGTGACGACCGGGGTCTCCGGGTCGGGCACCGGCGTCGCCGCGCTGCCGGACGACTATCGCTACGACGACGCGGAGCCCGGCGCGCTGATGCGGGCGGCGCCGCTGTTCGGTCCGGAGGTCCCGCTGGCCGGGCTCGCCGCGGAGACGGAGCTCGAGCGGCCGCGGGAGAGGAAGCGGAACCGGCGCCGGGGGCGGAAGCAGGACCCCGCCGCGGCGTTCCCGGAGATCGGCTCGCGCGAGGCGTTCGCGGAGTGGGTCACCTCGCCCGAGAACCCGCGCTTCACCACGGTCGTGGCGAACCGGATGTGGAAGCGCGTCTTCGGGGTCGGCCTGATCGAACCGGTCGACGACCTGCGCGACGACACCGTCCCTTCCGATCCCGCGCTGATGGCGGCCCTCGAGCGGCTGATGAAGGACGTCGGGTACGACCTCCGCGCCTTCCAGCGCGTCCTCTGGCACACCGATCTGTGGCAGCGGGAAGCGGCGCCGCTCGACCCGACCGCGCCGGGCGGCCCGGCGTTCGTCGGCCCCTCGCTGCGGCGGCTCTCCGCCGAACAGCTCTGGGACTCGCTCGTGACGCTGATCGTCCCGGACGTCGACGCGACCCTCGCGGCGCCGGACGAGGGGGCGCGGGAGGTGTACGCGCGCTTCGACGAGGCGCTCGCGTGGACCGACGACGACCTGCGCGATCGGCTCGAGCTCGAGACGCTCCGGCGGACGGACCGGAAGGCGTACCAGCGCGCGAGGGCGCGCGAGCGCGCCGAGTCCCGGGCGCGGGACCGCCAGGTCCGGAAGCTGGCGAAGCGGCTGGCGCGGGCGCGCCAGCGGGAGAAGTCGCGCCGCGTGGCGGACCTCGAGGCGCGGCTGGCGCAGCTCGGCGTCTCGACCGCCGAGGTCGAGCAGGCGGTCCGGGGCCGCGGCCTCGAGCGCGCGAGCGACCTCCCGTCGCCGGTCGACCCGGGGCACTTCCTCTGGCAGTTCGGCCAGTCCGAGCGGGAGCAGGTCGAGGCGGGGCATCGCGAGGCGAACGTGCCGCAGGTCCTGAACCTCCTGAACGGTTTCGTCGAGGAGGAGCTCCTCTCGCGGGAGAACTCCGAGGTCCTCCTCGCGACGGCGGCCGCCCGGACCCCCGACGCGACGATCGACGTCGCGTGGCGCGCCGTCCTCTCCCGCGCGCCGACCGCCGACGAGCGGGCGGTCTGGCGGGACGACGTCGCGACCCGCGGGACGCCGGCCGTGCACGACCTCCTCTGGACCCTCCTCAACTCCCACGAGTTCCTCTTCCTGCGATGATCGACGACCGCCGCCTCCGCCCCCTCGCCCGACGCCTCGACGACCCGTCGCGCCGCCGGTTCCTGGCCGACGCCGCCCGCGGACTCCTCGGAGTCGCCGTCGCCCCGTTCGCGGCGCCGTTCGCCCGGGCCGCCGCCCCGGCGGTCTCGCTGGCGCCGGCGACGGCGCGGCACGTGATCTACGTCTACCTGAGCGGCGGGATGTCGCAGCTCGACACGTTCGACCCGAAGCCGGGCGCGGAGACCCAGGGCCCGACCCGGTCGATCGACACGGCGGCGGACGGCGTCCGGATCTCCGAGCACTTCCCGCTCCTCGCGCGGCGGATGGACAAGGTCGCGGTCGTCCGGTCGATGCAGTCGACGCAGGGGGCGCACGCGCAGGGGCGGTACCACCTCCACACGGGGTACGAGCTGCGCGGGACGATCCGGCATCCGTCGCTCGGCGCGTGGCTCGAACGGCTGGCGGGCCCGCTGCATCCCGAGCTCCCGGCGCACGTCTCCGTCGGGGGCGGCGCGTACACCGCGTCCGCCGGTTTCCTCGACCCGCGGTTCACGCCGCTCCCGCTCGGCGACCCCGAGGAGGGGCTGCCGCACGCGCACCGCCCCGCGCACGTCGCGTCGGAGACGTTCGACCGGCGGATGGGGCGGCTCGACGCGATGAACGCCGAGTTCCGCCGGCGCCACCCGAGCCGCGACGTCGACGCGTACGCCGAGCTGTACGAGCAGGCGGTGAAGCTGATGGACTCCGCGGACCTCGAGGCGTTCGACCTGACGCGGGAGTCGGCGGCGACGCGCGCCGCGTACGGGGAGGACCGGCTCGGGCAGGGCTGCCTCCTCGCGCGGCGCCTCGTCGAGCACGGGGTCCGGTTCGTCGAGGTCGTCAACGGCGGTTGGGACACGCACAACGACAACTTCGAGACGATGGAGGAGCTCTGCCCGCCGCTCGACCGGGCGCTCGCGGCGCTCCTCGCCGACCTCGACGCGCGCGGACTCCTCGACGAGACGCTGGTGGTGCTCGCGACCGAGTTCGGCCGGACGCCGCGGATCGTCGAGAAGCGGAACGGGCGGAACCACCACCCGCAGGCGTTCACCTGTCTCCTCGCGGGAGGCGGCGTCGTCGGCGGCCGCGCGTGGGGCGCGACGAACGAGACCGGCGAGGAGATCGTCACCGAGCCGGTGCGGGTGAAGGACTTCAACGCGACGATCGCGTACGCGCTCGGGCTGCCGCTCGACCACGAACTCGTGTCGCCGAGCGGCCGGCCGTTCACCGTGGCGGACGACGGGAAGCCCGTGACGGGGCTGTTCGCGTGAGGCGCGTCGCGGCCCCGGTCCTCGCCCTCGTCGCCCTCGTCGGCGCCGCGCGGGGGGCG
>JAUIEL010000750.1 GCA_030428825.1 bacterium | reverse complement strand
CGCCGCGGCCGGCCGACCGGGTCAGGCCGGCGGCGCCGGCCGCCGCGGCCCGGTCCCCTTCGGAGGATCGTCCCCCGCGTACACCTTGATGAGACTCACGAGGTAGAGGAGGGCCTCGCGATCGCTCCGACGGGACTCTTCGTGACGGCTCATGGGATCGCTCCTTCTCGGCGGGTCGGGTCGCCGCGCGCCGGCCGCCGCCGGGAGCTCGTCGCTCCCCGAAGGCACGGCGTCCGGAGCGCGGCGCACCCGGTCCGAAACGAGGCGGTCGCCGGGAGCGAACGGAGGTGCGCCTCCTTTCTCGAGGATCGCGCGCCCCCCGCCGCTCGGCGGCGACCCGCGTCAGTCGACGGCGATCTTCAGCCCCCGGGTCGTCGAGAATCCCTGCGCCAGCGCCGGGTCGGACAGGAACGCCTGCGCCGTGACGACCGCCCCCGCGGACGGCGGCGGCAGGACGACCGGCGCCACGAGGCTCCCTCCGGCGTCGAGCGGGAGCGGCCCGAACGGCCCGACCGCCGGCGCGACGAGGAGCGAGCAGCCTCCACCCGCCGGGATCGACGCCTCGGCCGCCCCGACGAACAGGAACGCGGCGCCGCTCGGGAGACCGCCCGAGATCGACAGGCTCACGGTCTCGCCCGCGGCCGCGCAGCCGCCCAGCCCCAGCAGCGGGGTCGAACCGTTCGACCCGGCGCACCCCGCTCCGTACGACGTCACCGATCCGCACGCCAGCCGGACGACCCGGGCGAAGCCGGTGTTCGGGTGCGCCGTCCCGACCACGATCTCCGCGCGCCCGTCCCCGTCGACGTCGCCGGCGCCGCGGACGTCCTTCCCGAAGCCGTTCTGCACCCCGCCGCCGTCGACCGAGTAGAGCTCGCTCGCGTCCGCGCCGGAGTAGACGAAGGCGGCGCCGGCGTCGGCGAGGACCCCCGCGTCGAACAGGTACGCCCCGACCACGTAGTCCGGGGTCCCGTCCGCGTCGACGTCGAACCCGCCGTCGACCGCCCCCCCGTACAGGGAGAAGTGATGCGGGCCCCACTGCTTCTGGATCGCCTGGCCGTTCTGACCCCGGACGACCGTGACGCTCCCCGGCCGCGTCGCGCCGCCGTCGTTCGAGTCGCCGACGTCGCCGACGACGACGTCGTCGAACCCGTCGCCGTCGACGTCCCCCGCCGGCCCGACGGCGTAGCCGTGGTCGTCGAGCACGTGGTCGCCGCTCGACATCGAGACGATCGAGAAGTCCGCGCCGGAGTAGACGTACGCGTCCCCGGCGACCTGCACCGACGCCGAGCCGAGCGGCGCGCCGCTGACGACGTCCGGCGTCCCGTCCGCGTTCGCGTCCCCGGCCGCGCCGACGTCCCGGCCGAGCTGCCCGACCACGGGGAAGAAGTCGATCCGGAGCAGCGTGCCGTCCTTCCCCGAGAAGACGCGGACGGCGCCGCCCTTGTTGGTGGAGCACGAGTTGCAGAACATCCCGGCCGCGAAGTCGGGGATCGCGTCGCCGTCGACGTCCCCGACGCCGGCGACCGAGTAGCCGAGCCTCTCCTTCGCGACGAGCGCGTCGACCCGGAAGATCACGTTCCCGGTCTGCCCCGAGAAGAGGTAGATCGCCCCCGCGTTGAACAGGAACTGCCCGGGGACGTAGTCGGGCGCCGCGACCACGTAGTCGCCGAATCCGTCGAAGTCGACGTCCCCGACGTGCGCGACCGCCGCCCCGAAGCCGCAGTTCGCCTGGTCGCCGTACACCAGGTGGAGGATCGACGCGTCGACCCCCGACCGGACCTCGAACCCCCCGACGTTCTTCGTCCCGTCCGGATGGTCCGCCCCCGGCATCCCGACGATGAAGTCCGGGACCCCGTCGCCGTTCACGTCGCCGCCGCCCGACACCGCGATCCCGTACGCGTCGAGGTTCGCCCCCGATGTCGTCTCGAACACCGTCGCCTGGGCGTCCGCGTCCCGCGCCGCCGCACCGATCCACAGGAACATCAGGGCCTGGCCGATCCGTCTCATCACTCTCGCTCTCCGGAAGGGGTTTCCGGAGGGAGACGGACCGCTCCTCGGCCGTGACCCGTTTTTCTCGAACCGGCCGGAGCTCCCGCTTCCGGCGGGACCGACGAGAGCCTCCAGCCGACTCCGAGCCGAGACCTCGGTGCGTGTGGACCGGACGACGAGTACGCTCGTTCACCGCCCCGGAGACCCGCCATGCTCACGATGCTCCTCTCTCTCGTCGCCGCTTCGATCTTTCCGCCGGACGACGCGCCGCCGCATCCGGTGCCACCGGCGATCGAGGCGATCCGGTCGGCGGCGGGGCCCGAGGCGTGGCTCCGCCTCGACGTCCTCCGTGGAGCGGCGGCGGAGGCGAGGCCGCGTGACCGGACCCTGGTGGCCGCCGCCGGCGAACTCGGGGAGATGCTGGGGTCGTCCGAGGACGCCGACCGCCGAACCGTCGCGGCCGTCGGACTGGCGGTGCTCGGTCCGTGGGCGGAGAAGCAGGTCGACACCCTCACCGCGGCCATCCGTCGCCGCCCCGTCGACGCGTCGAACCTCGCCGCCGCCCTCGCGCTCGCCTCGCTCGGCGACGCCGCGTGCGACGGCGTCGAGCAGCTCCTGGAGCTCCGCAAGGTCGAGAAGATGTCGTGGGACGGCGTGAAGATCGATCGATACGTCCTCGCGGAGTCGAGCGAACTCGACGCGCTCCTCGGCGCGCTCGTGGCCGCCGAGCTGGGGGAGGACGCCAAGCCGCTGAAGAAGCTCTTGCTGAGGCACGTCGAGAACCTCGGGGACCACGCGTCTTACCTCGTCCATCCGCACTGCATCGAGGCGCTGGAGGCGACGAAGACCCGATCGAAGGCGATCGCGAAGCGTCGGGCCGTCGAGGCCGAGACGCGGCGGGGCGGCATCGTTCCCCCGGGGAAGTCCGGCGTGCGGTACGTGCTGAAGCAGATCGGGTTCCTGGAGACTCATCCGGAGCGGAGGCTCGCGATTCCGGACGAGACCCCGAACCTCGACCACCACGGGTCGCTCGGTGCCGCGCAGCTCGACCTCGCGAACCACGTGGTGGCGGAGACCCGTCGGATCCGGAGCGAGCTGCTCGCCGGCGAGATCGAATCGCTCGAATCGTGGCGGGAGCGGATCGACCGGATCACCGACACG
>JAUIEL010000749.1 GCA_030428825.1 bacterium | reverse complement strand
CCCGCGCGTCCGTGCTCGTTCGTGTCGAGTCGCCAACCCTGTTGGCGTCAGTCGCGCACGAGCAGCAACGCCGACACCGTGCGCGCCTCACACGCGGCCGGCGCGGCGGTCGCGCACGCGCCGGTGACCTCTTCGCAGGCGTCGCAGCTCCGATCGACGATCGCGACGACGAGCTCGCCTTCGATCTGAGCGCAGTAGAGTCGCGCGCCGCAGTGGCAGCCCGACACGGTCAGCTGCGCGCCGCCATCGGTCGGGCAGAGCTCGCCGTGGATCGTCTGGTGCGTCGGCGCGTCGCCGGTGCGCGCGAAGCGCCACTGGCCGAGCGGCGTGTCCGTGTCGCCGCCGATGCTCGCGACGAGGGTCTCGCCGTCGCGCTCGTAGGTCAGCCACTTCGGGAAGTCGTGCGTCGGGTTCTCGAAGCGCAGGCCCGAGGCCGTGGCTTCGCTCGCGGCGAAACGGGTGACGGCCTGGCCCCGCGGCGCCGCGACGTAGCCGTCGGCGTCCACGCGGAGCAGCTCGTGGTGCGTCACGTGACCCTCGCCGTCGATCGACCAGTTGAACCCGATCAGGTGGTCGCCGGCGCGCGCCCACACCTCGTCCAGCGGGAGCGGCTCGGTCCCCGCGACGTGACGGTCGAGGAACCGCGAGAGCTCCTTCCCGCCGAGCCGACCGAGGAGTCGCCCGAGCTCGGCCACGTCGATCGGTCCGCCCGCCTCCTCGCAGAGCGCGGCGACCCTCCTCATCACGTCGTCGAGCGACCGCCGGTTCGAGGAACCGTGACGGAGGGCGACGTCGAGCCGGAGCGCCGCCAACGCGCCGCCGTGATAGATCAACGTCCGGTTCTTCGCGCCGAGGTTCCCCGCCTCGCGCAGCCCGGTCGAGCCCGCCTCGTCGAGGTACGCGCCGGCCCAACCGCCGACGAAGTGCAGCAGGTCGCGCCCCGGGATCCGTCCGCTCCGCGCGAGGAGGAGGTGCGCGTAGTAGTCGGTGAACCCCTCGCCGTACCACATCTCCCGGCTGTCGAACCCGACGACGCGCGGCACCCAGAGGTGGGTCAGCTCGTGGCAGAGCGTCCGGCGCCAGTCGCTCGGAGCGAGCGCGCCCGGCGCCCCCTTCACGAGGACGTGAGCGTCGCGGGCGTAGACCGAACCGCCCCCCTCCCGCTCCGCGCGGGTGATCGCCACGAGGCAGCGCCGCGGCGGCGGCCGACCGAACGTCTCGGAGACCGCCGCGAGGTGCTCCTCCACCTGCTCCTCGAGGACGTCCGCCGCCGCGGCCGCCTCCCCGTCGACCGCGAGCACGATCGTCGCGCCGTCGACCTCGATCGTCCGCTCGAGATGCCTCCCGACGACGAGATACAGCTCGGAGAGTCGACGCCCCTCGCCGGCGTACGCGTGCGCCTCGCCCTCGAGCGGCGCGAGCGACGTCGAGACGCGCGAACCCGCCGGCGGCTCGAGGACGACCGTCGCGACGGCGTCCGGACCGATCAGGAAGAGCGCCCGACCGGTCCAGAGGACGCCGTCCGAGAACGCGTGCGGCGTCTCGTCCCAACCGATCCCCGCGTCCGGATCGTGCTCGAGCGGGACGACGTAGCGGACGGACGCCCGGCCGTCCCGGACCGGGGCGCGGAACCGCCCCTCCTCCGCCGACACGATCTCGGCCCCCTCGAGGTCGCGGACGAACGCGCCGTAGCCGCCGGGGTACCCGCCGGCCATCGAGAGGTCGAGGGCGTCGACGCGGCCGCTCCGGCGGTCGATCGCGATCCAGGTCGCCTCGACCTCCGCCCGGTGCGCGCCGGCGTCGTCGACGAACCGGACCGCGACCCGCGCCGACCAGTCGGCGTCTTCGTCCATCGAGCCGACCGGGGCGACCGGGGAGGGCGCGGACAGCGCGGCGCCGAGGACGAGCGCGAGGAGGCTCATGGAGGGAGACGATACCGCCGGCCCGCGCGACGGACGGGAGAATCCACGGCGCGCCTCGGGTCCGGCCGTCGGGTCGTCGAGCGCCGACGCGACCGCGCGTCACCGAGTCGGAGGGCGGGACGCGCCTCAGCCGTCGTCGCCGTCCAGCAGCGGCTCGAGGGCGACCGCCATCCCTTCGTTCCCGCTCGGCGAGAAGTGGCCGCCCGGTCGGTAGAGGCCTCTCGACCCGGCGAGGACCAGTCCGGCGAGCGCGTCGGTCTCGATCCGCGCCGACTTCATCTCCGGCGCCGACCACCACGCCGCCTCGTGCGGGAGGCTCCGGTGCGGGAGCAGCACGACGCGGAAGCGCGCGCCGGTCGCCTCGACCTCGCGCCGCATCGTCTCGCAGATCGCGCGGACGAGGGCGCGCACCTCGTCGTCCGCCGCGCGCGGCTCGGCCGCCTCCAGCTTCGTCAGCGCCAGCCGCGCCGCGGCCGACCAGTGCGCCGGGTGCGTCCCCGTCGGCCGGTAGGCGGCCGGCCACCGCGTCACCCACGCGTCGACGCCGACCGTCGCGGCGAAGAACGCCCGCTGGTCGTCGACGAGGCGCGCGACGTCGGCGAGCGTCCGGGCCGGGTTCGCGACGAGCTCGAGCGCCGCGTCGCCGCCGAGGACGAACCGCGGCTTGAACGAGATCGATCCGTCGTGGTGCCGGAGCGCGGGACGGTAGACGGTCACGACGCGCGGCGCGGCGGCCGGCATGAAGCCGAGCCAGACCTCGTCCGCGTCGAGCCGATCCCGCAGCCGCCGCCAGCGCAGGAACGCCTGGTCCGGCCCGTACGCGCCGACCCCGAGGTTCAGGACGTCCCAGTCGTCGCGCAGCCGGTCGATCACCGCCGGCCACGCCTCGTCCGCCTCGACCTCGTCGCCGTGCGTGAACGAGCCGCCGAAGACGGCGAGCCGCTTCGCCGACGGCGGGTCGTCGTCGACCGGCGCCAGCCGCTCGCCGAGCGGGCCGTACGCGCCGGTCGCCGGGTCCGGCTCCCACCCGAGTTCCGCGTCGAACCGGACGCCCCCCCGCACGTCGCCGCGCCGGATCCGCTCCAGCGCCTCCCGCTGCGCGTCGTTGAAGAGCGGCGGATCGAACGGCGCGATCACCCGCCCGAGGAGGACGCCGTCCCGCAGCGCGAACACGTTCACCGAGACGTCCGCGACCGCGAGCAACGCCACCGGCACGAGCGGGAGGAGGTAACGCGCCCGGCGCGTCACG
>JAUIEL010000034.1 GCA_030428825.1 bacterium | reverse complement strand
CCATGAACGGGCAGTCCTCGTTCAGGAGCGCCGGTTCGACGACCGCCGAGGTGGAGGTCGCGACCTCCGACGTGGAGGCGCAGGCGACGAGGACGGCGAGCGGCGCGAGGGGGACGAGGTTCCGGATCTTCACGACTCTCTCCCGGGTTCGGGTGTCGCGGCATCGTACGCCCTTATCGTGGAGGTCATGACACCAAAGAAGAGGCCGGCGCCCCGCCGGAAGTCCCCCCGGAAGCCGCCCGCGCGCGAGCCGGCGCGCAGGAAGAAGACTCCGAAGCCGGCGGGGAAGTCGCCCGCGCCGGCCGCCGACGCGGAAAAGGAGGCGGAGAACCCGGGCGAGGCGCGGCCGCCGTCCGACATCCCGTTCGACGCGACGTACTTCGAACGGCAGTTCCCGAACCTCCTCTCCGGCGCGCCGAAGGAGGGGAAGGACTCCTCCGCTCCCCGGCCGTTCGTGGTGACGGTCGTGCTCGGGGACGGCATGACCCAGCTCGACGTCCAGCACATCGAGCAGCTCGACGAGCAGTGGATGCTGATCGCGGTCCTCGACCAGGACGCCTACCGGATCCGTCCGGCCGGTTCGTCGCGCCGGTTCGTCTTCGTCCCGTACGCGGCGATCGCCCGGGTCGAAGTGACCGGCACCGAGGGCCGCCTTCACCCGATCGGCTTCCATCGGCACGTCTCCGCGGAGAGCGTCGCGAGGAAGGCGGGGCGGAAGAAGAAGGTGGCGAAGAAGAAGGTGGCGAAGAAGAAGGCGGCGAGGAGGAAGAAGCGGGTCGCGGCGAAGAAGAAGACGGTCGCGCAGGACCGGAAGGGCGGCCCGTCGCGGAAGAAGGCGGCGCCGAAGCGCAAGCGGTCCGGGTGAGTACGGTCAAGTGCGCGCGATGCCCGTCCGCCTCGCGAGCTCCTCGGCGAGGGCGCGGAAGTCCCGGTAGCAGTCCTGCGCCGCCGTCGCATGGCTGCCGATCGCCCCGTCCGCGGCCTTGAGGAAGAACATCGGCTTTCGTGCCTCCTGCGCGAGGGGCATCAGGCTGCGGAAGTGCTCGAGAGTCGCGAGGCAGTGTTCGTCCTCCCCGACGTCGACGCTCTCGCCCCCTTCTTGCTGCAGCACGCTCTCCCGGTAGACGCGGGGGATGCGATCCATCCACTTCCGGTAGGCGACGACCGGCCGGTCGCCCGCCCTCCGCCGCTCGATCGACTGCCCCTCCTCTTCGGCGCTGGCCGGCTGCGTCGTCGGACCGACCTGACGTACACGCGCCCCTGATGTCGCACGGGTGGATCGCGCGAGGGCTCGACCGTGACCACCGCGACCTCGCATCCGGCCACGACCCGCTTCTCGACCGTGAGCGACGGAATCGGCTGGAAACCATCCTGCCGCATCTGGGCGAGAGTGCTCAGGAGCCGGTCATCGATCCGCAGCTCAGCGCAGCGGCCATCGTCCTCGACGCCGACGAAGAGGACGCCGGGGCGTCCCAGCCCCGGGAGGTCGTTGGCGAACGCGCAGATGTTCCTCCGAATCGCGCTGCGATCGGCGCCGGATCGCTTCCTCTCGACGAGCTGCGACTCGAGGTCGATCATCATCGCCTCGAGCTGGTCGTCGGAGTAGGAAGTCATGCCGCACCTCGCGTCGGCCCGTTCGATCGATCGTGTCCTCATGGTAGAGGAGCGCCGCGCCGATGCGAAGTCCGGCGCCGCCTCCCGATGGTCGCCGTCGGTGCCCGTGTGCTCACCGTTTCGGAATCGAAGACGACCCTCTTCGCATTCGCGGGGAAGGGTCGCCGCCCCCGCGCGGTCTCAGCCGTATCGTGGACCGGTCCGGAGCTACGGAGGAGGTGTCGAATGGGACCGTTTCTCTCCGCCTGCGGGATGCTGGTCGCGCTGGCGCCGTCGACCGAGGAGGAGCTGTCGCGCGCCGCCGACCCGACGGCGACGGTCTTCGTCGGCGATCTCGTCGCGCGCGGGCAGGGGAGGCCGGCGCCGCCCGCGGAGAACCTCGGGAAGCACGTCGTCCTGACCGACCTCGAGGACGACCACCCGTTCGCGCCGGTCCTGCGGGCCGTCGTCGAGGAGTGGGAGCCGAGCGCCGTGCTCCGGACCGCGCCGTCGGCGTACGCGGCGGCGCGGGACGACCTCCTGCGCGAGCTCCCCGAGTTCGTGACGATCGTGACCGCGCCGGACCGGCTCGACGTGAACGTCCACTTCGACTTCCTCGAGGTTGCGTCGGCGCTCGACGAGGACCCGTTCGTCGACCTGACGTTCGGGTACGTCACGGGGGCGACGCCGGCCGAGGCGCTCGAGTTCGTCGAGCGGATGGCGGCGGTCCGGAAGCGGGGGAAGCTGCCGAGGACGGTCGTCGAGTTCGGTCCGACGTCGCGCGCCACCGACTTCGGCGGGCCGGCGGGGCACGCGATCGCGAAGGGGTGGAAGCGGACGTGGGCCCACCACGCGTCGGTCGACGACCTGATCGGCCGGAAGGATCGGCTGACGGGGGCCGGCGTCCTCCGCGCGAGCGGCCACGGGATGCCGCCGGGGGTCGTCGACGGGTTGCAGGGGAAGGACCTCCGCGCGCTCGCGTTCGACCTCGCGCCGGCGATCTACTTCTCGGGGCCGTGCTACTGCGGCGTCACCGGCGGGTGGTTCGAGCGGAAGGGCGGCGTCACGCGGCGGTCGGTCGTCCCGCCGGAGGAGTCGTTCGCGCTGGCGGCGATCGCGTCCGGCGTGACGGCGCTGTTCGCGGGCCTCGACCCGGACCGCGGCGAGACGACCTCGCAGGAGATGGAGCGGCTCTGGGTCGACGGGTGCGCGCTCGGCCACGCGGCGAAGACGACGTACGACGGCGGGGCGCTCGCGCTCCGGCTGCCGCGCCCGTCCCTCTACCGCCACGTCGAGGGGGAGGGGCGACCGTACCGCGACCTCGCGCAGCAGATGATCGGCGGCGGCTCCGGGCGCGCGCTGTTCGGCGACCCGACGTTCGTCCCGTGGAAGGCGTCCGCGCCGCCGCCGGTGAAGGTCCGCGCGCGCGAGCGCCGCGACCGGCTCGAGCTGACCTGGGCCGCGGAGCGGGCGCCGACGCAGTACTGGGAGATGGTCGACGTCTACCGGTGCGGCGGGGGATGGACGCACCGGATCCAGTTCCGCCACGAGGTCGCGCCCGAGACGGCGGCGGCGCTGACGTCGTTCTCGGTCGCGCGGCTCGAGGCGAAGAGCGGACCGCTCGAGGGGCGGTTCCCGACCGCGATGATCGAGCGATGGGGCGACCGCGCCTTCGTGTGGATCTACCTCGTCTTCCCGCGGGACGCCGAGAACCGCACGTTCTTCGTCGAGCGCGACCTCGAGGCGCGGTTCGCGTTCGGGAAGGAGGGGGCGTGAGGATCGGCGTGATCTCCGACACCCACGGCCTGCTCCGCCCGGAGGCGCGCGCGCGGCTCGAGGGGGTCGACCTGATCGTCCACGCCGGCGACATCGGCGCGCCGGAGGTGATCGACGCGCTCGAGACGATCGCCCCGGTCCGCGCGGTTCGCGGCAACGTCGATCGCGGCGCCTGGGCGGCGGCGTTCCCCGAGACCGACCTCGTCGAGGCGGGGGACCATACGCTCTACCTCCTCCACGACCTCGGCGCGCTCGACCTCGAGCCGCGCGCGGCGGGGATCGACGTCGTCGTCTCCGGGCACTCGCACCGGCCGCAGATCGAGTCGGTCCGGGACGTCCTCTACCTGAACCCCGGCAGCGCGGGGCCGCGCCGGTTCCGGCTGCCGATCGCGATGGCGACGCTCCACCTCGGCGCCGGCGCGCCGCGCGCGGAGCTCCACGACCTCGAAGCGTGAGCCCGGGTCACGGCGCCGGCACGACCCGCACGGCGCCGTCCCGGCGCGGGTCGGCGGCGCCGGCCCACCCCTCACCCTCCCGCGCCACCGCGTGCACCCCGCCGAAGTACGCGTTCAGCCCCCCTTCGAACAGGCTCGACAGCGGGATCGACGGGTGGAAGCCGCGTCGCTCGAGCTCGCGGAGGAGCGCGCGCGAGGTCGGGCGTCGTTCGAACATCAGCGCGTCGTCCTCGGGGACGACGTGGAGACGGGGCGCGGCGACGGCGGCGTCGATCCCCTCGCCGCGCGTCACCCAGTGGCTGGCGACCTGGACGACGGCGGAGATGATCCGGCGGCTCCCCGGGCTCCCCAGCCCGAGGACGGGACGCCCGTCCTTCGCCAGGACGGTCGCGCTCATCGACGAGTACGGCAGGCCCTCCGGCCGGAGCGCGAACGGGTGCTCGGAGTCGTCGGTGACGAACTCCCGCATGTAGTCGTTGTAGAGGACGCCGAGCTCGCGGGACATCACCTTGGCGCCGAAGTACGCGTTCAGGCTCTGGGTGCAGGCGACGACCGTCCCCTCGTGGTCGACCACCGAGAAGTGCGTCGTCTCGCCGCCGCCGCCGAGCTCGAACTCGTCCACGAGCTCGTCCGCCCGCGCCTTCGACGTGCGTCGCCGCACCTCTTCCTCGTACCGGACGAGGTCGGGGACGGGGCGTTCCAGTCGGTTCCCGTGCACCGCCCGGAGCGCCTCGGCCATCCAGAGCGTCGCCTCGTCCGTCCCTCGCGCCATCTCGTCCGCGTCGGCCCGCTCGAGCACGTTGAGGGCCTGCTGGACGACCCAGCCTCCGGTCGGCGGCGGGAGGGACCAGACGTCGAGGCCGCGAAACGTGCTCCGGAGCGGCGCCACGACCGTCGGCGCCGGGAACGACGCCAGGTCGTCGTACGTCAGCCAGCCGCCGTTCGCCTTCATGTCGCGATCAATCGCGCGCGCGATCTCCCCCGAGTAGAAGTCGTCGGCGCCCGCCGTCGCGAGACGCTCGAGGGTGTTCGCCAGCGCCTCCTGCACCGTCGGCCGACCCGCGTCGTCCGACGCGAGGAACACCTCGGCCGTCGCCTCGTCGCGGGCCATGCCGCGTCGGTACCGAACGAGCGAGTTCCGACGGAACGACCCCGGCTCGAACCCCTCGCGGGCGTGCCGGATCGCCGGCGCCAGCAGCTCGGCCCAGGTGAGTCGACCGCTGCCGTGGCGCCGGAACGCGTGGTCGAGCACGCGCACGTGGCTCGGGACCGTCGTGGCGCGGCGGCCGACGAGGTCGGACCGGCGGGCGTCCGGAGGGACCGCGGCCGGCGCGCGCGTCGAGCCTTCGATCACGTACGGCTCGCCGCGCGCCGGGTGGACGAGGAGGTAGACCTGGCCGCCCAGGCCGGAGCCGGCCGGTTCGGTCACCGCGAGGGCCATCGAGACCGCGACGGCGGCGTCGATGGCGTTGCCGCCGCGCCGCAGCACCTCCGCCCCCGCGTCGGCGGCTTCCGGCGACGCGGCGGCGACGACGGCCGCACCGACGCGAGGAACGGCGAGATCGGTCGAGGACGCGCACGCGGCGAGCGAGCTCAGGGCGAGGCCGAACGACGAGACGCGGAGGCGGTTCATGACTCCTCTCCTTCGGGAGGGGACACGGGTTGGGAAGCCTGCGGAGACCCGGCCGGGGCCTCGGTCGGGAGCGGTCGGGGCGCCGGCGCGCGCTCCGGATTCATGCCGCGGAGCACGCCGAGCGCCGCGTGGTTCGCGAGGAAGAAGATCGCCGCGATCTCGACGAGGAGGAGTTCGGGGTGCCCCAGGATCGCCGCCCGCACGCCGGGGAAGTGGACGACGACGTGGATGACCTGGGCGACGAAGAGGGTCACGGCCCCCCGGAACACCGCGGAGCGGAACCCGTCCTGGGCGAGGGCCCGCGCGAACCCGTCCGCGGTGAGCGTGAGCACGACGATCGGGAAGAACGCGGTCAGCTCGAGCGCCCGCCACTCGCTCGCCGCGCCGACGAGCAGCGCGGTGGTCTGGATCAGCACGACGATCGCGAGCAGGAGCGAGAGGCGCCCGTAGTACGGCAGCAGCCCTCGCCGCAGGCGCGGGCGGAGCAGGACGATCAGCACCATGACGACGGTCAGGAACGTCGCGCCGACGACCGCGCCGGTCCATTGCATCGCCAGCGCGATGAGGATCGGTCGGAACGGACCGAGCATCCCGAGCCCGAGCGTGATGCGGAACAGGACGACGATGACCGAGCCGAGCGGGACGGTGAGGACCTGGACCGCGTGGTCGCGGACGTTCGGGTCGAGCCTCGAGAGCGTGAGGTGCTGCTCCAGCCATCCGGCGAGCGGCGAGCCCTCGCGGCGCAGGAGGATCACTCCGACCGCGACCAGGAGCGCGGCGAGCGCGAGGACGTCGCCGGCGCCGAAGCGGCGAGCCCGCGCCGCCGGGGGGGCGGGCGGCGGCGGCGTGGGGTCGAGAGGAGGGTCCGGCGCCGTGGTCAACGATCGCGGATGATACCCGCGCCGGCGCCGGATCCGCCGGGGCTCACTGGAGCTTCTTCTTCGACTTCAGGCTCGCCTCGACCGACGTCGTCCCCTGCGTGCGGTGGAGGGTCCCGGACGCCGACTTCGCGAAGAAGAGGCCGTCCACGGTCTTCCCCTTCACGCCGATCGACAGCGCCGTCGTCCCGAAGACGGTCGGCGCGACGGACATCTCCACGCCTAGCATCCAGCGCCACTTGCCGTTCTGGTCGAGGTTGTCGACGCCGCGCCCGACGAACGAGAGGCCGAACGACGACGACTCGCCGAAGTCGACGAAGATCGCGTTCCCGCCGGGGACGTACGTGAGGGTCGCGTTCTCCTTCACGCCGTGGGAGAGCTGCGGATCGACGAACCGCCCCTTCACCTTGAGCGAGAACCGGAACGGCCCGCAGGCGACTCCGCCGGTCGTGCTCGATCCCGCGAGCGCCGAACGGTCGAGCGACTGGAAGCCGCCGATCGAGTCGTGGGAGACGACGTCGACGAACCCGGTGTCGTCGGTGACGCGGAAGTGGCCGTCCGGACCGACGGTGATCCCGGCGGCGTTCGCGTAGTCCATGCTGTTGGTGAGCGCGCCGGTCTCCGGGTCGATCCGGAGGATCTTGGCCCCGTTCGCGAGGTAGAGCATGCCGTCGGGCCCGAAGACCATCTCCGAGGCCTGGCCGACGAAGGCGTCGTCGATCACGCGGACGACGGTGCCGTCCGGGTCGAACTCGACGAGCTCCTGGACGTTCTGGCTCGAGACCCAGAGGTGGCCGTTCGGAGCGATCCGGATCCCCGCCGCGCCGTCGAGCGACGTGGCGTCTCCGATGAGGCGGTCGAACGTCCCGTCACGATCGAACACCAGCACCTGGTCGCCGTTGAAGTCGGCGACGAAGAGCTGGCCGCCGGGGCCGAAGTCGGTGTCGATCGCGAAGCCGAGCGAGCCGTGCCCGAACGTCCGGACCGTGTTCCCTTCGGCGTCGATCTCGGTGACGCCGTTCCCGGTCGTCACGAACATGTGCCCGTCCGGGCCGAACTCGACCGAGGCGGCGCCGACGGGGCCGTGCGAAGCGACGTGGTTCCCTTCGAGGTCGTACTCGAGGATTCCGTCGCCGTAGCGGGCGATGAAGAGGTGATTCGGCGTGAACTCGGCGGCCGTCGCCGACGCGGCGAGCGCGGCGATCACCAGGACGGTGCGCATGGGTCGTTCTCCCTGAAAACCGGTCTGGCGTTCGTCGACGAGCGGCGCGCCGAACCTTGAGGCCGAGTCGGTCCGGCGCCGCTCCGGGCGGGTCGACGGTCCGGAGGAGGCCGCTCCGGCGGGCCGCCGCCCCTCAGCGCTCGCGCGGGGTCCGGACCAGGCGGATCCCGAAGTCCCAATTGAACTCGTCGGCGAGCGCGCCGCGGCGGGCGGCGAGGCGGAATTGGTCCGGCTCGTAGTAGCTCTCCTCGCCGCCCCGGACGAGGTAGCGCAGGCTCGCCTCGTCCTGCTCGCGGCAGAGCTCGCGCACGTGGCCGGTGACGTCGAGGAGGCCGAACGGCGACCGGTCGGTCGCGAAGCGGCCCGGGACGAGGTGCAGGGCCTCGGCCGGCGCGACGTGGTGCCGGGTGTGGCCGCCGTGGCAGAGGCGCCAGTCGAAGACGTCCCCCCACGCGAAGGCGCGTCCGTCCGCGCCGCGCGCCGCCTTCTCCCACTGGTCGCCGGTCGGGAGGGCGTAGACCCACGGCTCGCCGGCCTCGACCGCGCGTTCGTTCCGCCACCGGACGTAGTGGACCGCGTCGGTGTGGCTGATCTGGTGCAGCGCCCGGTCGGCCTCGAAGTACGCGACCTCTCCCGCCGCGAGCGCGGCGAAGGAGTGCCCCGGCGGGACGTGGACGTTCTCGCGCGGCACGTGGAGCGGGAGGTCCGCCGGCCACCCGGCGTCGAGGAAGCGGGCGGCCCGCTCCGGATCGAGGCAGACGACGCCGCGCGCGCGGAGGTCGTTCAGGAACTCGAGCCACTCCGCCATCGTCACCTCGTGGCGCATCACGAAGAACGCCTCGACGTGACGGATCGTTCGCGGCTCGCCTCCCTCCGCGCGCGGGTCGCCGCCGGCGACGAACGGTCCCGCCGGCACGTGTTCCCAGGCGTCGCCGATCACGTCGTCGCTCGGGAGCTCGAGCGGCGGGATCGTCTCGGCCTCTCCGCTCCGCAGCAGGAGGGGGAAGCGGACGTCGCGCCGGCCGTCGAGGCGACGGAAGACGGCGACGTACGAGCCGGCCGGGAGGGGAAGGACGAGACGGCCTTTCGCGGGGAGCGGCGGGCGCTCCTCGCGCAGCGGCCAGACGTCGGCCTCGGCGTCGCGGTCGTAACGGAAGAGGGCGACGGTCGCGGGGGGCGTCGGCGGCTCGATCGTGAGGCTCGCCGGCGGCGCGCCGTCCGGGGACGCGGCGGCCCACGCGTCGGTCGCCTCGACGCGGCGGCCCTCGAGCTCGAACAGCGCGGCGCGGCGCGCGCGAAGGTCGCGGAGCAGGTCGCGTGCCTCCGTCTCTCCGAGCGCGGCCGCGGCCTCCAGCGCCTCGACGCCGCGTTCGTAGTGGAGTTCGACGTCGCGCTGCAGGGCCGACCGGTCGACGCGCGCCGCGTCGGCCCGAGGGGACTCCCGATGGACGAGGCCGAGCGCCGGCCAATCGTTCCGCGACGTGCCGGCGGGCGGGGCGAGGCGCGCGCGACGCTCGGCGACGGCGCGGTCGAATCGCGCGAGCTCCCCGCGCGCGGTCTCGACGTACGCGGCGGCCGTCCGCGTCGCGTGAACGCTCCGCGCGACGGCGGCGACGGCGGCGCCGACCAGGAGGAGCGCGCCGAGCAGGGCCGCGGTCGCGACGTTCGGGTGGCGCCGCGCGAGCGCGAGGAGGCGCCGTCGCCGATGGCCGGCCAGCGCGCGGACGGGGCGCCCCTCGAGCCAGGCCTCGAGGTCGTCGGCGAACGCGCCGGCGGTCGCGTACCGCCGGGAAGGCCGGTCCTGGAGGGCGCGCTCGACGATCGCCACCAGCGGTCGGTCGACCGCCCGGCCGAGGAAGAGGGCGGGGTCGGGCGGGCCGAGTCGGGCCGCGGCGACGGCCTCGGGCAGGCTGGCGGGGAACGGGCGGTGGCCGGTGATCGCCTCGTAGAGCGTCACCCCGAGCGAATAGACGTCGACCCGACGGTCGTCCGCCGCCTTCGGATCGAGCAGTCGCTCGGGGGCGAGGTACGCCGGCGTGCCGAGGACGTGGTCGGCGGTCGTCAGCTTCGACGAGTTCTCCAGGTAGGCGAGGCCGAAGTCGACGAGCCGCGGTTCGCCGTCCGAGTCGAACAGGATGTTCGACGGCTTCACGTCGCGGTGGACGACGCCGCGGGAGTGCGCCGCCTCGAGCGCGCGGCCGATGCACGCCGCGACGCGAACGTTCTCGCGGAGCTCCTCGGTGTCGACCGGCCGGTCGTCCCGGCGCCGCGCGGCGATCCGCTCGTCGAGCGAGCCGCCGTCGAGCGCCTCCATCGCGAGGTAGAGGCGCCCGTCGTCCTCGCCGATCTCGAGGACGCGCGCGACGTTCGGGTGCCTCAGCTCGGCGAGCGTCTCGAGCTCCCGGCGGAACCGCGCCGACAGCGCCTCGTCGACCGAGCGTCCGTCGGGGAGGACCTTCACCGCGACGCGGCTCCCGCGGACCGTGTGCCCGTCGAACACGACCCCCATGCCGCCGCGCCCGAGCTCGCCGTCGATGGCGAACCGACCGATCCGCGAGGGGTGCCTCGGGTCGGGGAGCACCGAGCGGACCGCGTCGGCTTCATGAAGCAGCGCTCGGAAGCGCGTCCGTGCCGACTCGGTCGGCAGCCGCCCCGCGAACGCCTCGGCGTCGGGCGCGCTCCCCGCGTCGCGTTCGGCGAGGAACTCGGTCAGCAGGGATCGCGCCGTCTCGCTCGCCTTCACCGGGTTCCCTCGTTCACTCCTCGCGCGTGGCGAGCATCCTCGCCGCGAGCTCGACCTGGGCGCGCTTGTGGAGCATCCAGACCGCCTTCTCCGATCGCCGCATCCGCCGCGCGATCTCGGGGAACGACAGTCCCTGCAGGTGACGCAGGCGGAGCACGCCGCGGTGTTCGTCGCTCAGCCGATCGAGCTCCCGCAGGACGGCTCCGTCCGGTGCGTCGTGCGCCCGCTCGACGGCGGGCGACTCGTCGACGTAGAGGTCGGGGCTCGGGCGCGGTCCGCCCGGGACCAGCGGCTTTCGCCGGACCCGACGGGCGACGAGCCGGATGCGGGTCTCGACCACGGCGGCGAGCCATCGCCAGAAGGCGCCGACGCCGCGGTCCGGCAGGCGATGGGCGGCGCGAGCGGCGTCGAGCAGGACCTCCTGGGCGACGTCACCCGACTCGACGTGCGCGCGCAGGTCCCGGCCGAGCCGGCGCCGCACCTGGGAACGGACGCGCGGCGCCGCGTGGCCGAGCAGCTGCTCGAGGGCGTCCGAGTCGCCGTCGCGGCTCCGCCGGACGAGCCATCGCGTCGTCGCGCTCGCTCGCGCTCCGGACGGACGCCGGGGAGGGGTGGGCTCGAGGGGCCTCATGGCGACGCCCATTCAACGCCTCGCTCCACGCCGAGGGGGACGCGATGTCGAAAAGGTGACGATTTCCGCGTGGGGTTCGCGGGGCGGGCGGCACTGATCCGGACGGGGCCAGGGGGCGGTCCTTTGTCGGTGTGGCGCTGACAAACCGGCCCGGGGGAGCCTCACGAGCCCGTCGCTCCGGATCGGCACCGAACGCTGCGGTCCGGACGGCGTGGGGACTCGGGCACGCGCCTCGTCGGGGCGGGGGGCGACGCGTGGCCCGAAGGGCGTCCTGAGGCCGTCGCGAGCGGCCATCGGGGCGGCGGGCTCACTTTCCCCTCTTCTTCATGGGACAGGGGAGACGTCCGACCCGGCCACCGCGCCGCGGGAGGATCCGTCAGCGGTAGTCTTCCTTGCGAAGGCCGAGCTTCCTCATCCGGTCGTACAGGGCGCGAGGAGAGATGCCGGCGAGCTTCGCCGCCTCGCCCACCCGGCCGCCGGTGCGTGTCAGTCGTGCGCGCAGATAGGACCGCTCGAAGTCGGCGACGGCCCGGCGCCGAGCCTCCACGAGCGGGAGATCGAACCAGTCCTCGCGGGTGGCGGGCGCGGAGGAGGGCGTGTCCGGGGCCGGAGACGCGGGGGGGTGCCGGTCGGCGACGATCGGCTCGGGCAGGTCGTCCCGCGTGATCCGGTCCGAACGGCAGACGACCAACGCGTGCTCGATCGCGTTCACGAGCTCGCGCACGTTCCCGGGCCACGACCAGTTCAGCAGGGCGTCGAGCGCCTCGTCGCTGATGCGCTCGACGTATCGTCGGCGGAGCGACTCGCGGAAGACGCGGATGAAGTCGCCGGCGAGGTCGGCGATGTCCTCGCGGCGTTCGCGCAGCGGGGGAACGCGAAGCCCGACGACGTGGAGTCGGTAGTAGAGGTCCCGTCGGAATCGACCGGCCTCGATCTCGGCGAGGAGGTCGCGATTCGTGGCGGCCATCACCCGAACGTCGATCGGGATCGCCTCCTCTCCGCCGACGCGCTGCACCCTCCGACGCTGGAGCACCGTCAGGAGGTTCACTTGGAGGTGCAGCGGCATCTCCCCGATCTCGTCGAGGAAGATCGTCCCCCCTTGGGCGGTCTCGAAGCGGCCCTTGCGGCGTCGTTCGGCGCCGGTGAACGCGCCGGCCTCGTGCCCGAACAGCTCGCTCTCCAGCAACGACTCGGGGATCGCGCCGCAGTTCACGGAGACGAACGGCGCGGAGGCGCGAGGCCCGTCGTTGTGGATCGCCTGGGCCAGGCGCTCCTTGCCGACGCCGGTCTCGCCGGTGATCAGCAGGGACGAGTCGGTGTCGACCACGCGCTGGACGAACTCGAGGAATCGGCGCATCGCCTCGTTCCGCGAGTAGAAGTCCGACAGCCTCGGTTCGGCGTCGCCGTGCTTCGGGGCCGGGCTCGGCGTGCGGGCGTCGTGACTGGCCGCCGCCAGCTCCTCGAGCTTCGCGCGCAGCTCGTCGTTCGACGCGCCGGCGTCGAGGACGTCGGAGGCGCCGGCCGCCCGGAGGCGGGCACGATCCGCGTGGCGGTCCTCGGCGTCGTCCTGCAGCACGACCACGTCCGGTTGCGAGTCGTGTTCACGGAGCGAGTCGACGAGGCGGAGATCCTCCGCCCGCACCTCGGATCGATGCAGGACGACGAGATCGGCGGCCTGGTCCGGATCGAGCGAGCCCCCCTCGGGCTCGATGACGTCGACCGGAGAGCGATCGAGGAGGGAGCTGAGGCGCCGTCTCACCTCGTCGTCCTCGGCGGCGACGAGAAGCCGTTTCGGTTCGTCGGTCGGGTCTTCGGTCGAGTCGTGAGGCGAAACTTCCGAATCGGAAGGCATCCTTCCGACCCTATCGGAAGTGGGCGTGCACCGCAACCGACCGCGCGGGCGAGCGGCGCGAGCCGCTCGTTCGGCGCCGAGAGGCGGCACGGTGCGTCGAACGTGGAGATCGGTGACCGCGGCGGGGAGCGAGGTCGAGCCCGGCACGGCGGTTGTTCTCTCGGATCTTCGACCGCGAATCGAGCGACGCGCCACTCGCGTCGCCCCGCGCGGGGACGAACGGAGTTCCGAGTGGCCCGGACGGATCGGAGAGAAGAGACGAGCGGAGCGAGCGTGTCGCCCGCCAGGTCGGCGAGCGTCGCCGTGCTCGGCGCGACCGGCCTCGTCGGTCGGGAGATGATCCGGCGGCTCGAACGGCGCGGTTTCCCGATCGGTCGGCTGCTTCCGTTGGCCTCGCGACGCGACGGGCGCAGCGTCCGGTACTCCGGCGAGTCGATCCCCGTCGAGGCGGCGACGCCCGAACGGCTCGCCGACGTCGACCTCGTCCTGTCGAGCGCGGGCGGCGAGGTCAGCCGCGCCCTCCTCCCCGACGCGGCGGCGCGCGGCGCGATCTGCGTCGACAACACGAGCGCCTTCCGTCTGCGGCCGGACGTGCCGCTCGTCGTCCCCGAGGTGAACGGTCATCGCCTCGACGGGCTTCGGATCGGCGGCGAGGGCGCGATCGTCGCCAACCCGAACTGCTCCACGATCCAACTCGTCCTCGCCGTCGCTCCGCTCCACGAGCGGGCCACCGTCCGGCGGATCGTGGTCAGCACCTACCAGAGCATCTCCGGCGCCGGCGCCCGCGCCGTGGAGTCGTTCCGGGAGGCGTCGCGAGACCACCTCGACGACGCCTCGGCCGACTCGGGCTCCGACGCGCTCGCGTTCGACGTCCGGCCGGACATCGGTGGCGTCGCCGCGGACGGAGACTCGGTCGAGGAGCGGAAGATGATCCTCGAGACGCCGAAGATCCTCGACGCCGAGGTGGCGGTCGACGCCACGTGCGTGCGGGTGCCCGTCGTCCGGGGTCACGCCGAATCGGTCTGGATCGAGACGGCCGAGCCCCTCTCGCCGGAGGAGGCCCGCGCGACGCTCTCCCGGGCGCCGGGCGTTCGCCTCGCCGACGGCGGCTCGGGAGCCGTGACTCCGCGCGGCGTCGAGGGGACCGACCCGGTCCACGTGGGGCGGATCCGCGGGTCGCGCGTCGCCGGCCGGGCGCTGCAGCTCTGGGTCGTGGCCGACAACCTGCTCAAGGGGGCGGCGCTCAACGCGGTGCAGATCGCCGAGCGGATCGTCGGCGTCGCGCCCGAGGGCCGAGAGATCGACGTCGCGACGGAGAGGTGCGTCGGATGACGCGCGCCGCGCGACACTTCGACGGCAGCGGTCGGACCCTCCGCCGCACGTCCGCGGCCTCGGGCGCGGGCCGGTTCATGATCGGTCACCTCGGGAGCTCCCTCCTGCTGGCCGAGAGCAACTCGGACCTGGGCGACCACGTGCGGCTCATCGGTGGGTCCCACGGGCACGTGATGGTGCTCGCGTCCGGCGTGGGGTCGGGCGGCCGGGCGGCGGGGGCGGCCGCCGAAGCCGCGGTGCGCGGCATGGCGCGTCACTTCGTGCAGGTCGAGCCGTCGTACCTCGCCCGCGGCGAGGAGCGCGACCGGATGATCGAGCGGGAACTCGGCGCCGCCGTCGACCGCTGTCGCCGCGCGATCGTCGACGTCGCGCGGGACGACGGCGGCGAACCGGCGGGGACGACCCTGACCGCCGCGCTCGTCCTGTGGCCCCGCCTCCACCTCGTCCACGTCGGGGACAACCGGTGTTACCTCCTTCGCGGAGGAGGGGTCCGCCGCCTCACCGACGATCACGTCCGGCGCCTGCCGGGAACCGATGGAACACGGTCCGGCGGCGTGATGCTGACGAGCGCGCTCGGGGCGGGGGTCCGCCGCCCGACGATCGACCACGCCGTCGTCGAACTCGAGGCCGACGACACGCTGGTGTTCTGCTGCAAGGGCATGGTCGCGGGGCTCGGCGGCGACGATCGACGACTCGCCGACGTCGCGCGGTCCGGCTCCGCGGCCCGATCCGTCGACGCCCTCGTGGAGGCGGCGCACACGGCGTGCGATCCGCCCGAGGTGACGGCGGTCGTCGCCCGTTTCCGCGCGGCGGCTCCCCGGACCACGTCCGAGGCCCGGTCCGGCCGACGAGGCGCGCCGAGCGGCCCCCCTCGCGACCGAACCGACCCGACGAACCCGCAACCCGAGGCCAGCTCGCGGCTCCGCCGCCCCACCCGACCATGTTGATCGCGAACCAGGGCATCACCGTCCAGAAGTACGGGGGCTCGTCCCTCTCCTCGCCCGAGAAGATCTGTCGCGTCGCGCGGAAGATCGCCGGCCTGCGGAGCACCGGGCGCCCGGTCGTCGTCGTCGTGTCGGCCACCGGGAACACGACGTCGGAGCTGGTCGGCCGGGCCAAGCGCGTCTCGTCGACGCCGTCGCGGCGCGAGCTCGACATGCTGCTCTCCTCGGGCGAACGGGTGAGCATGGCGCTGCTCGCCATGGCGATCCAGGAGGAGGGGCGCGAGGCGATCTCGCTGACCGGTCCGCAGAGCGGCATCGTCACCGACTCCACGCACGCCAACGCCACGATCCGAGAGGTGCGGCCCGACCGGGTGCTGCGGGAACTCGACGCGGGGCGGGTCGTGATCGTGGCCGGATACCAGGGGGCGTCGCCGGAGGGAGAGGTGACGACGCTCGGGCGCGGAGGCTCGGACACGACCGCGGTCGCGCTCGCCGGCGCGCTGGAGGCGGAGGTGTGCGAGATCTACTCGGACGTCGACGGGGTCTACACCGCCGATCCGCGCAACGTCGAGAACGTGCGACACCTGAGCCGGGTCGACTCGGCCGTGATGACCGAGTACGCGCGCCGGGGCGCGGGCGTGCTCCACGCGCCGTGCCTCGACCTGGCGCGGCGGGAGGGCATCGCGGTGCGGGCCGGAGCGACCTTCGGGGGCGACGCGCGGACCTGGATCTCGTGCGGCGCCGAGCTCGAGTACACCGGCCTCGACGAGGGAGGGTCCCCGAGGATCGCCGGCGTCGCGTCCCGCGGCCGGTGCATCCGCGTCCACGCCACGCGGGGCGGAGCGCGCTCGAGGGGCGCGATCGTCGAGGCTCTGCGCCGCCACAACGTCGTCCCCGAGTCGCTTCGCCCCGACGACGACCGAGTCGACGTCCTGATCGGCACCGAGGAGGCGCCGGACGCCGAGGGATTGCTCGCGGACATCCGTCGCCGACTCGACGGGGTGGCCGTCGTCTCGGATTCGCTCGCCTCGGTCTCGGTGGTCGCGTCGAAGCACGGCGATCGGGACGAGCTCGCCGATCGGGTCGACGACGTGCTGCGGCGCGTGGGGGCCGACACGTTCTCGCGCCACGACCGCCCGCTGTCGATCACCCGCTCGGTCGCCGCGGAGCAACGGTTGCCGGCGATCCTCGCCTTGCACGAAGCCCTCGTCGAGTCGCACGCCGCCGTGCTCGCGGCCCGCTGAGAACACCGGAGGAGACGATGACCGGAGAGACGACCGAGACCCCCCTCGCGACGGGTGCGCGCACGCGTGGTCGAGGTTCGACCCCCGACGTCCGGTTCAGGAGGCCGAGCCTTCGGGACGGGGCGGCGGTGTGGGAGCTCGCCGCCGCCTCGCGGGCGCTCGATCCGAACTCGCCCTACGCCTACCTGATGTGGTGCGACCAGTTCGCCGAGGCGAGCGTCGTGGCCGAGGTCGACGGCGCGCCGGCCGGCTTCGTCTGTGGCCTCCGCCCCCCGCGCGAGCCGGACGTGCTGTTCGTGTGGCAGGTCGCGGTCTCCGACGAGCATCGAGGCGCCGGGATCGCCGGACGGATGCTCGACGCGCTGGTCGACCGGGAGGGCGACGTCCGGTTCGTCGAGGCGACCGTGACCCCCTCGAACGAACCGTCCAAGCGACTGTTCCGCTCGCTCGCGCGTCGACGCGGCGCCGCGTGCGAGGAGAGCCCGTACCTGAACGCCGACGACTTCCCCGCCGGAGCGACGCACGAGCCGGAGCACCGGTTCCGCATCGGCCCGCTCACCACCGATCGAACCCGCAGCCCCCAGGACGACCGATGAAGACCTTTCGCGAACACGAGTCCGAAGTCCGCAGCTACATCCGTTCGTTCCCGACGGTCTTCGCGAAGGCGCGGGGGCACGAGCTCGTCGACGAGGACGGCGAGCGCTACATCGACTTCTTCGCCGGCGCCGGCGCGCTCAACTACGGGCACAACGACCCGCGCTTGAAGCGGCGGCTGCTCGAGTATCTCGGCGACGACGGGATCACGCACTCGCTCGACATGGCGACCACCGCCAAGCGGGCGCTGATCGAGCGGTTCCGAGACGTGGTCCTCGAGCCGCGGGGGCTCTCGTACAAGTTCCTGTTCCCGGGGCCGACCGGGACGAACGCGGTCGAGACGGCGCTGAAGCTCGCGCGCAAGGCGACCGGACGGCGCGCGGTGTACGGCTTCGAGGGCGGGTTCCACGGGATGACCCTCGGGTCGCTCTCGATCACGTCGAACCCGATGAAGCGCGCGGGGGCGGGCCTGCCGCTCCGCCACGCCGAGCTGATGCCGTTCGACGGACAGACGCGGGACGGCCTCGACTCGATCGCGTATCTCGCCGCGGACCTGGAGTCGCGCGAGGATGGCGACCGGCCGGCCGCGGTGGTGCTGGAGACGGTGCAGTGCGAGGGCGGCGTGAACGTCGCGAGGGACGAGTGGCTCCGCGAGGTCTCGGCGCTGTGCGAGCGACACGGCGTGCTGCTGATCGTCGACGACATCCAGGCCGGGTGCGGGCGGACCGGGACGTTCTTCAGCTTCGAGCGCTCCGGGATCCGGCCGGACGTCGTCTGCCTGTCGAAATCCCTCAGCGGACTCGGGCTGCCGATGGCGCTCGTCCTCCTGCGCGAGGACCTCGACGTCTTCTCGCCGGGGGAGCACAACGGGACGTTCCGCGGCCACAACCCGGCGTTCGTGACCGCGACGGCGGCGCTCGGCTACTGGGAGGACGACGAGCTGCGCGACGACGTGGAGCGCCGCGCGCGACTCCTGCGGGATCGGTTGGAGCGCCTGGCGAAGACCCACGGCGGCGCGAGGGCGACGGTGCGCGGTCGCGGTCTCGTCCAGGGGCTGGCGATGGGCGTGCCCGGTCTGGCGGCGGCGGTCGCCCGCGAGTGCTTCGAGCGCGGGTTGGTGATCGAGACCGCCGGACCGAAGGACGAGGTGCTGAAGTTCCTCCCGCCGCTCACCATCGCGGACGACGCGCTCCGCCGGGGGCTCGACGTCGTCGAGGAGGCGCTCGAGCGGGCGCTCGAGGAGGCCGGCGTCGAAGTGGCCGGCGTCGCCTGACCCGAACTCCACGGAGGACCGACCGATGATCATCCGCAGACTGAGCGAGCTGGACGGCACCGACCGCGAGGTCCGGGACGAGAACTGGAGCAGCCGTCGGCTGCTGCTGGCGGAGGACGGCATGGGGTTCTCCATGCACGACACGATCCTCCACGCGGGGACCGCGACGAGGATGTGGTACCGCCACCACGTCGAGGCGGTCTACTGCGTCGAGGGGGAGGGCGAGATCGAGGACCTCGACGGCGGGGAGACGCACCCGATCGCGCCCGGCACGCTGTACGCCCTCGACGAGAACGACCGGCACGTGCTGCGGGCGAAGACCCGGCTGCGCATGATCTGCGTCTTCAACCCGGCGCTCCTCGGCCCCGAGACGCACGACGAGGACGGGGCCTACCCGCTGCTCGCGGAGGCGGAGGGCGCGCGATGACGACCGTCCACGACCGAACGGCGATCCTCCCGTCCGACGCGCGGGACGCGGGCGACCTGACGTTCGACGAGGCGCCGCGGGCGACCCTGGCCGCGGTGCAGCTCCCGACCGACCTCACGCTCGACGAGGAGGGGCCGGCGCTGATGGCGCGGCTGCCGGGAGTCCGTCTCCGCCTGCAGAAGGTCGCGCTCGACGGCGAGACGCTCGATCCGGAGACCTACTCGTCCGGGGCGGGGAGGATCGCGGGCGCGGCGGCCACGCTGCGGCCGGCCGGATCGGTCGACGCGCTCGGACTGGCGTGCACGTCCCTGTCGTTCGCGCTCGGTCGGGACCGGGTGCGGGAGGAGCTGCGGTCGGCGCACGCGGACGCCGCGGTCACCGACATGGCGACCGCGGTGCTGGCGGGACTGGAGCACGTCGGCGCGCGGAGGGTCGCGCTGCTCACGCCGTACCTCGACGCGTTGCATCGCATGAACCTCGACCTGCTCGCCGGCGAGGGGATCGAGGTCGTGTCGCACGCGAACCTCGGGCTCGCCACCGACGAGGAGATCACCTCCATCGCGCCGGCGTCGATCCGCGCCCGGGCGCTCGCGATCGACCGGGAGGACGCGGACGCCGTGGTCCTCGGCTGCAGCGCCCTCCGGGCCTGCGCGCCGGGGTTCCTCGACGATCTCGAGGAGAGGCTCGGGAAGCCGGTGATCGGCTCGCAGCAGGCGTTCCTGTGGCACCTTCTGCGGCTCGCCGGCGTCGACGACCGCGTCGGGGGGTACGGCCGGCTCTTCTCGCGCGAGCCCGCCGCGCGGAGTCGTCCCACGACGGTGCGCGCCCGACCCGCCGGGTCCGCCCCGGACCTCTACCCGAGCCGGGTCGAGGCGCCGGGGCTGATCGATCGGGTCGACCCGGTGATCGACGCCGCCCGGAGGTTCGACGGGCCGCTCGACGGAGGCCGCCTCGACGCCTTCGACCGCCGGGGCGTGCTGACGATGCGCCGGGTCTTCTCGCCGGAGGAGGTGGCGTGGCTGAAGGAGAACGTCGACCACCTCCGTCGCGACTACGAGGGCATGACGTACGACGAGCTCGATCAGAAGACGGACATGCGCGTGATCACCGAGCGCGGCGGCTCGTTGGCGAGCGGCGACGAGGATCGACCGACGCTGAAGAGCATCTGGCAGATCCACCTCCCTCCGGAGCACGCGCCGCACATGAGGTTCGCGGCGGAGCTCTCGCGCCGTACGGTCTGCGACTCGCGGCTGGTCGACGCCGCGCGCCAGATCCTCGGCGAGGAGGTGTACGTCCACCAGAGCCGCATCAACTACCAGGCGG
>JAUIEL010000748.1 GCA_030428825.1 bacterium | reverse complement strand
TTCGAGAGCTACGACCTCGCCGGGACCGAAGGGAACTTCGACTCGCTGATCCTCTACCCCTGGAACCCGCCGATGAAGAAGTGGATGGCGTTCGTCCATGGCGCGGACCACGGTCGCTTCCACACCGGCCTCGGCGGCCTCTGCCCGACGGAGGCGTTCCTCGACAAGCCGGCGCACCACTCGCTCCTCCTCGGCTACGCGACCGCGTACTTCCGGGTCGAGTTGAAGGACGAGCTCCACCTCGAGCCGATGCTCCGCGGCGACTACGTCCCGCCGTCGATCCAGAACCTCCAGACCGCCGGCGTCGACTCGTTCGGGAACCCGCCGGGCCAGCCGCTCACGATCTCGTTCCAGTCGAGCGAGGACCGCCGCCGCGTCGTGGCGAACTTCGAGTCGCCGGTCCCCGTCGGCACGTTCTCGCACGTCTTCGTCTCCGCCGACGAGAGCACCGATCACTCGTGGCACTCGCCGCACGCGACGCGGTCGCTCCGCACCGTCTGGGTCGGCACCGCCGGCGCCAAGCTGACCTGGGTCGAGGTCCCGAACGCCGCCGACCCGTTCACCGGCACCAAGCGGAACGTCGTCGACTTCGACGCCCTCTCGTTCCGCGCCGGGCAGAACTACGTCGAGGAGATCGACATCGCGAACTTCAACCCGCCCGGCGAGGACCAGGACTTCACGGTCTGGCTGGTCGACGAACTCGGGAACATCGGCGCCGAGCGCGTGAGCGACCACGGCCGCCTCCCCCCGCCCGACGAGTCCGTCTACGGCGGCGGACTCCACTACACCTGCAAGCCGGCCGCGGACTACTCGAAGACCGCGATGAACACGATCCGCATCCCCCTCTCGGCGTTCGCCGCCGACGGGGTCGACCTCACGCGCGTCCGGTTCGTGGCGTTCGTGTTCGACGGCGGGACGGCGGGGGACGTGGTGATGGACAGCATCGAGTTCGCGGATTGATGGGGAAGGAAGGAGAGGAACGAGAGGAAGGAGAGGAAGGAGAGGGCGCTGTCGCGGAGGGCCTGGCACGGTCGGTCGACCCGTTCACCCGGTTCGGGGCCCGCATCGTCCCGGTCGGCGACGTCGACCTGGACGGCCACGACGACTTCGCGGTCTCCGCGTACAAGCACGACTGCGAGACGGCGGAGACGCAGACCGGGAGCGTCGGCGTCTATTCCGGCCGGACCGGGTTCCCCGTCTTCGAGCTGTTCGGTCCGCCGGGGATCGGTCACTTCGGGCTGCGCATGACCCGCCCCGGAGACGCGAACGGAGACGGAACGCCGGACCTCCTGATCTCGTCGACCCTCGGCTGGTTCCTCGTCTCGGCGTCCGACGGATCGCTCCTCTGGACGGTGGAGGAGGGGCCGGACGGCTTCCGCCGCGTCGACGAATGGACCGTCGTGGAACTGGAAGGGCGACCGCACCCGACGCGGAGGATCTGCGTGGGGAAGCAGGGGAGAGCAGGAGAGAGCAAGGGAGAGCAGGGGAGAGGGCGCTGACGCGGAGGATCGGCGCCGTGGACATACCGTGCCAGGCTCGATTCGTCCGCACGGTCGACGTCAGGAGAGCACCCCGGCGTCCTCGGTGCGGACGAATCGAGCCTGGCACGGTATGTCCACGATCATGGGTCCTCTCCGCATTCCCCCTTTCCCACACGAGAGGGATCGGGTGAGGAAGTCCGGAGCGGGCGAGGCGGCGGACGAGACGGGGAGGCTTCTCCGAGAGCGACCCCGCAGCGCGACTCGAAACCTCGCGGAGACCGATCCGGACGCATCGCGCGAGGACGTGAGCGGGTCGGAGACACCTCCCCGTCTCGTCCGCCGCCGCAGGGAACGCAAAGACGTTCCCGAACGCGTCACTCGAGCAGCTTCACTCCGACGGGCGGATCGACGGCCGTGCCGACGATCTCCGTCGTCCCGGGGGCGGACGGCGTGACGACGATCACGTGCTTGCCGCTCTGGAGGAGCGGGATGCCGGTGAAGACGAGGTCGCTCTGGAACGACGCGAGGTCGGGGTACGGAGTGCCGTCCGGCTGCTCCAGCACGATCGAGGTCGGCGCGGGGTTCTCGTCCGGGTCGACCTCGAACTGGAGCGTCGCGCCGGCGATCGACGAGAACTTCGCCTTCACGGGCTTCGTCGACGTCTGCGTCTTCAGCTCGTACACGTCGACGGACGCCGCCGGCTTCTCGGTGAAGACGTGGATCTCGCCGCCGTCTCCCTTCTTCTTCGCCGCGAGCTCGAGCGTCCAGGTCCCCGACGCCTTCAGCTTCGTCTTCTTCGTGACCGGCTTCCCCTTCGCCTTGACGGTCCAGCTCTTCCGCGTCTTCCCCTTCGCGTCCTTCAGTCTCGCCACGAGGTGGACCGTCGACGCGGCGTCGTCGCCGGCGGATTGGAATCGGAGCTTCAGCTTCGTCCCCTTCGTCGCCTCGAAGGTCGCGACGTCGACGTCTCCCTCGGACGCGGGGCCGAGGTCGGCGGCGAGGAGGTCGCCGACGACGGCCGCGGGGCCGGGGACGGCCTCCGCGAGGACGTAGATCCGCACCGCCCCGGCGCCCTCGTCGGGGCTGCCGACGGCGAGCTCCTCGCCGGGGCGGAGGTCGAAGCTCCCGCCGGCGAGCGCCGCGCCGAACCCGCCGCCCGGCGTCGGTCCGTCGATGCGGAACGTCTCGGTCCAGTCGAGGGAGGTATGGACGTGGACGGCGCCGGCCCCGCCGCCGGTCCCGGGCGCGCCGACGGCGAGGTCGATCGCCAGCCCGCCGGCGGCGATCTTGGCGGACGCCGTGCCGAACGCGCCGTCGGCCGTCGGGCCGAGCAGGGTCGCGACGGGGGTGGAGAGGTCGTCGGTGTAGACGCGCGTCGTCCCCTGGCCGCCGTTGAACCCGGGAGCGCCGACGATCGAGAACGATCCGCAGGTCGGGATGCCGATGGTGCTGCAGACCCGGTACGTCGCCGCGTCGCTCCCGAACCCGGCCGGCGTGCCGGTGGTCGGTCCGACCAGCGTCTCCTGAACCAGCTGGGTCTCGGTCGCGATCGCGTACGTCCGGCCGTGATTCGCGGCGCCCGGCGCGCCGACGAGGACGAGGTCCCCGGTCGGGGTCTGCGAGTGGAGCGAGAGCGACGATCCGAACCGCTCGTTCGCCGCGAACCCGGGGATCACGGCGAGGACGGCGCCGCCGCGGACCA
>JAUIEL010000747.1 GCA_030428825.1 bacterium | reverse complement strand
TCCGACTGGACGCCGGCGGTGCTCCTGCTGATCAGCGTGACCGCACCGGTCAGCCGGTCCTTCAGGAAGATGTCCGAGAAGTTCCCGTTCTGATCGTTCGGGATCAGGTTGCTCGCCCGACTGGAGAAGGCGACGTACCGGCCGTCTTCCGAGACCGACGCGAGCTGCGAGTCGGAGTTCGGCTGCTGGCCGCTCGGCCCGTCGATCCGCTCGACTTCACCGGCGAGGAGCGGTCCTGGCGAGAACGCGGCGGCCGCGACGAGGAGGAGGGTGGAGGTCTTCACGTTCATGGTTCGATCCGGACGGGGGCAGACTCACCGTCTCATCCCCGTCGCGAGTCGAATCGACGCGCGAAACCGGAAGCGGACCTTCGACTTCGCCCGCGCCTCCCCTCCCCGGGCCGACGGTCGCTCGCCCGGCGTCGACTCCCACGACCCACCCGGGGCGGCCGGGCGGGCGCCCGTCGCCCTCCCTCAGCGGCAGACGGTGAGCCGAAGCCCCGCGGAGTGGGCGATCCCCCCGCTCGACACCGCGTCCCCGACCAGCACCTGAAGGTGGACCGTCGCCCCGACCAGCCCGAGGTCGGACGGGATCGGCGGCGCGAGCAGCACGCCGCCCGCGCCCGGCACCCCCGCCTGCCCCCCGAGCGGGATCTTCACCGACACGAGCGGCTGGTTCGGATCGACGAGCAGGCTCCCCCACGACGTCGCGAGTTCGGCGCTCCCGGCCCCGATCAGGAGGAGGCACGGCGCCCCGCCGAGGGCGTCGGCGATCTCGAGCCGGAACGCGCCGCTGCCGATCCGGGGGAGCGAGCCGATCGACCGGATCACCGGCGTCCGCCCGCCCGATCCGGACGATCCGCTCCCGTACGACCAGAGGTTGAAGCACGCCCCGGAGTAGAGGCGCGCCGCCCCGGCCGACTGCGCGCCGCCCGCGTCGACCGGCGCGCCCGCGAGGAGGTCGGAGACGCCGTCCTGGTCGACGTCCCCGACCGCGGCGAGCGCGTCGCCGAGGTCGGTCAGCAGCCCGGTCGTCGACTGGACCACGTCGAACACCGCCCCGTCGCGCCCGGAGATCCCCCAGACCGCGCCGTACGGAAGGCCGCCCTGGCCGTCGTCCGGCGCCCCGACGAACAGGTCCGCCCGGCCGTCGCCGTCGACGTCGCCGGGCCCGGCGATCGCCGTCCCGAAGTGGCCGCCGACCGCGGTCCCGTACACGTCGAGCACGCCGAGGCCCGTCGCGCCGGAGACGATCCGGACCATCCCCCCCTCCGTCCACGCCGTGCTGTCGAGCGGGGCGCCGGCCGCCACGTCGTCGAAGCCGTCGCCGTCGACGTCGCCGAGCCCGGCGACCGACCAGCCGAGCTGCGCGTCCTGCCCGGAGCCCGTGAACTTGAGGAGCGGCGCGCCCGTCGGGCCGGACCAGACCTGCGCCGCCCCCGCGTTCGGGCCGCCCGACGGGTCGGCGGTCGCGCCGGTGATCACGTCCGTGAACCCGTCGTTGTCGAGGTCCCCCGCCGCCGCGACCGACCAGCCGAACCAGTAGCCGAGGCCGCCGCCGAGGCGGGAGTAGAGGACGTTCCCCGTCGCGCCCGACCGGACCTCGAGGAGGCCCGCCTCGAACGCCGCCGCCTGCGCGAAGACCGCGGTGATCGCGTAGTCGTCGTGACCGTCGGCGTCGACGTCGCCGAGGAACGCGGAGGCGAACCCGTACTGGTCGGCGGGGTTCGCGCCGAAGAACTGGTGGAGCAACGCGCCGTCGGCGCCGGAGTGGACCCGCACGAACCCGGTCGCGACCGCGTGGTACGGCGCGCCGAGGAGGAAGTCCGGGACCCCGTCCTGGTTCACGTCGCCGCCGCCCGCCACCGAGCGCCCGAGCGAGTCGTTCTGCTGGCTCCCGTCGAACGTGTACAGGACCTGCCCCGAAGCGCCGGAGTAGACCCGCACCATCCCGGCGTCGAGCTGCGTGTTGTCGTCGGCCGGCGCGCCGACGATCAGGTCCGGGACGCCGTCGAAGTCGACGTCCCCGGCGCCCGCGACGGCCTCTCCGAAGCGATCCGAGTCGGCGTCCCCCGGCAGGAGGAGCGTCTCGTCCTGCGCGGCGGCCGGTCCGGCGAGGGCCGGGAGGAGCGCCGTCGCGAGGATCGCGGGGACGGCGGGGGCGACGCGGAGAAGCATGATCGACTCCCGGCTCGAGGGAGCGCAGCGTACCGAAATCGGTGCGGGAGCGCCACTTCGAGCCCCTCCCGCCCACGTCGGCCACGCCCGACGGTTTCGCCTTCCATCCCGCTTCACGGGATCTTTATCGTCCGGCCCTTCGCAGGGCGGGCGAGGAACCATGGATCGAGACGGACGGCAGGAAGGATGGGCGCTCCTGATCCGCGTCCTCCTCGTGTTCCTCGCGCTGTACCTGTTCCTCGTCGGCATCGGGACGATGTCGACGGCGTTCAAGACGATGGGGAAGACCTTCAGCGAGGGGCTGCTCGCCACGCAGGCGGGCGCGGTCGTCTCGTTGTTCATCGGCATCCTCGCGACGACGCTGATGCAGAGCTCGTCGACGACGACGTCGCTCGTCGTCGGCCTCGTCGCGGCCGGCGCCATCGAGTTCCACTCCGCCGTCTACATGGTGATGGGCGCCAACGTCGGGACGACGGTGACGAACACGATCGTCTCCCTCGGACACATCACCCGGTCGGCCGAGTACAAGCGGGCGTTCGCCGCGGCGACGGTGCACGACTTCTTCAACCTGATCGTGCTCCTCGTCCTCTTCCCGCTCGAGGTGTTCACCGGTTTCCTCGACAAGGCGGCCCACCTCTGCTCGGACGTCTTCCAGGGCGTCGGCGGGACGAAGCTCGCCAACCCGATCAAGGCGATCACCAAGCCGCTGGTGAACGAGCTGAAGGAGTTCGCGGTCACCGTCGCGCCGGCCGACTCCGCCACCGCGGCGGGCTGGATCCTGCTCTTCCTGGCGTTCGCGCTGACGTTCGGCGGGCTGATCACGCTCGTGAAGCTCCTCCGCAAGATCATGGTGACGCGGCTCGAGAACCTGTTCGACCGGGTCCTCTTCAAGTCGGCGCCCCGCGCGCTCTTCTTCGGCCTCGTCCTGACGATCCTGATGCAGAGCAGCTCGATCACCACGTCGGTCGCGGTCCCGCTGGTCGGCGCCGGCGTCCTGAACATCCGGCAGG
>JAUIEL010000746.1 GCA_030428825.1 bacterium | reverse complement strand
TCGCACAGCTCGGCGTTCATCCGGTACGTCGTGCGGAGCATCCGCGAGCCGTACGTCGCGTGGAGGTGCTCGAAGACCGACCGGGTCGCGAGCGGGTCGTCGTGCTCGCCGAGGACGAGCGGCGGGAGCTGGGCGTGGTCGCCGACGAGGACGTGCCGCCGCGCCAGCGCGAGCGGCGCGCAGGCGTGCGGGAGCGAGACCTGTCCCGCCTCGTCGATCAGGCAGAGGCCGAACGTCCGGCGGCCGAGGAGGCGGACCGCGGCGTGGGTCGTCCCCCCGACGACGCACGGGCCGTCGTGGTCGGGGAGGCGCGTCGCGGTCGGCACGAGGTGGACGCCGCGCGCGCCGAGGTCGTCCGCCTGCATCGTCCGCCCGATCTTGAAGACGCGCCGCTCCGGGTCGTCGTCGAGCACCGCGGAGAGGAGCCGGTTCACCGCCCGGTGCGTGAAGCCGGTGACGAACACCTGCTGCCCGGCGTCGCAGAACGCGCGGACGACCGCCGCCGCGAGCCGCGTCTTCCCCGCCCCCGGCGGCCCCTGCACCAGGTGGAACGGCCGGGAGCACGCCTCGACGAACGCCGCCCGCTGGTCGTCGTCGAGCGCCTCGATCCCGGGGGACCGCGCGTCCGCCACGACGTCGGCCGGCGCGTCCGCCTTCGCCTCGCCGAGCAGGAGCGCGCGCGCGTCGGCCGCCGCCGCGCCGCGCAGCACCCGCTGGACCGCGTCGAGGAGCGAATCGGTCAGGTCGAGGTCGCGCTTGTCGAGGACGAGGTCCGACGCCCCGTCGAGCGCGTCCGCCTTCACCCCGGTCGCGAACCGGTCGATCTCGACCACGACGACGTGCTCGTTCGGGTCGTCGTCGCGGAGCGCGACCGGGAGCCCCTTCTCGATGTGCACGCCGTCCGAGAGCCAGAGGAGGTCGCCGGCCCGGAACCGCGAGACGTTCTCGGGGTACCGGAGCGCGAACAGACGGTCGTCGCGTTGGGCGAGCTCGAGGCCGCGCATCGCGTCCCCCGCCTCGACCCGCTCCTCCAGCGAGCGCGCGTGCGTCTCGCGGAGCTGGCGCCGCCCCGCCCGCCGCTCCATCTCGACGATCGCGAGGAGCCGGTCGCAGAGCGCGCCCGCGTTCACGGGCCGCCCCCTTCCGCGACGCCCCCCTCGAGCACGAACGCCCGGAGCCGGACCAGCGCGTCGACGTCGCGCGCCAGCCTCCGCTCGATCGCCTCCTTCGTCCCGCCGAACCCCTCGAGGTACCGGAGGAGCTCGAGGTCGACCGCGTCGTCGTACGCCGCGACGCCGGCCGCGCGCGCGGCGAGGTGCGGCAGCCGATCGGGGCCGGGGAGGGCGACGCTCCGCCGCAGCTCGGCCTTCACGTCGACGAGCCGATCACGCAGGCGATGGACCGTCTCGATCGCCTTCGGCGCGGTCAGCACGAGCCGGTCGAGCAGGCGCGCGACGGCGGGACCGTACGTCAGGACCGCCCCCTCGGTCTTCGCGAGGTTGAAGACGAACGTCCGGAACTCCTCGTCCGGCCGCTCCGCCTCCGGGGCGCGGAGGTACCGCACGCGGAACGCGTCGTCCCGCCCGAGCACCTGCCCGGCCACCGCGATCGTGGCGTCGGTCTGCCGCTCCTCCAGCAGGGCGACGACCGCGAGCTTCGCCGTCTCGACCTCGCGTCGGACCGCCCCGAACCGGACCGGCGCGCCGTCCTTCATCGCCCGCGCCCCCCGCGCGAGCCGGCGGATCGTGTCCGTGGCGAGCCCCGACTCCTTCACCACCCGGCGGAGGTCCGGCGGGTCGGCGAGCCGCTCGAGCGTCTCGATCCCCGCCGCGCGGAGCGCCGCCACCTGCGCGCGCGTGATCCCCGGGACGAACGACGGGTCGTCCCGATCCTCCAGCTCGGCGAAGCAGACCTCGCGGTAACGGCAGTCGAGGCAGACGTCGTCGTGGTGCGGGCCGGGGTCGTGCGCGGGGCCCCGCCGGTACCGCTGCAGCCGGTCGAGGAGCCGCTCGACCGACGCCATCAGGTCCGCGACCTCGAACCCGACCCGCGTCCCGTCCCGGACGATCACCCACCCGCGCCGCGGCGTCGGCCGGACCTGCCCGAGGAGCCGCGAGTAGAACGCGACCTGCAGCCGCGCCGAGGCGTGGACGACCTGCGCCGACTTCACGTCGGCGACCTCGTACCGGCCCTCCTCCTCGCGGAAGACGAGGAGGTCCGGCCGGCCGAGGAACTCCCCGAGCTTCAGCACCCCGTTCGCGATCACCGGCACCTTCCGGTCGATCGCGTCGAGCGTCGCCTCGAACCCCGCGTCCCAGTCGCCGCGCGGAAAGACGACCTCCTCCGGCCCGATCCCCTCGAGCAGCCGGTCCTCCAGCCGCCGCCCCGCCTCGAACAGGACCTCCATCCGCTCGGTCGGCGGCAGCTCGTCCTCGCGAGGGGTGTGGAACGCGAGGTACGGTAGCCGCGCGCAGGTGAGCGATTCCTTGATCTTGGTGCCGTCGACGTACCGCATGGTCCGCCGCATCATGGCGGGCGCGGCGGAGCGAGGGAAGGACGTTCGGCGATCGCGGCCTCCCCGGCCGCCTCCCCGTTCCCCGCCATGCTGCCCCGGGGGATCGCCGATGACCGACCCGCGCTGGACCCGCGTCCGTGAGCTGTTCGAACGCGAGGCGGTCGACGGCGCCGTCCGCCGCGAGGTCGAGTCGCTCCTCGCCGTCGCGAGCCGCGTCGGGACCACGCTCGAGCCGCCGGGGAGGGTCCGCGCGACCCTCGAGGGGACCGCGCCGGCGGCCGGCCGCCGGCGACGAGGTCGGCGCGTGGCGGCTCGTCCGCCCGCTCGGGCAGGGCGGGATGGGCGCGGTCTGGGTCGGCGAGCGGAAGGACGGCGGGTTCGAGATGACCGCCGCGATCAAGCTGATCAAGCGCGGCCTCGACACCGACGCGGTCCTCGAGCGGTTTCGCCGCGAGCGCCGGCTCCTCGCCGAGCTCGAGCACCCGAACGTCGCCCGCCTCCTCGACGGCGGCGCGACCGACGACGGGCGGCCTTGGCTCGCCATGGAGCGGGTCGACGGCCGGCCGATCGACGCGTACTGCGCGGACCACTCCCTCGCGATCGACGACCGCCTGCGGCTGGTCGCCGCGGTGAGCGACGCCGTCGCCGCCGCGCACGCCCGGCGGATCGTCCATCGCGAC
>JAUIEL010000745.1 GCA_030428825.1 bacterium | reverse complement strand
GTACGGCCCGCTCGAGGCCGCGACCGGGATCTCGACGCTCGTCTGGGCGATCTGGACGATCGGCGTCGTCGCAATCGCGTGGACCCTGCTGGGCGGGATCAGCACCGTCATCTGGACCGACGTCGCGCTGTTCCTGGTCTTCCTCGGCGGCGCGGTGGCGGCGATCGTCGTGATCGCGCTCCGGCTCGACGGCGGGTTCGCGGAGATCCTCGAGGTCGGACGCGAGGCCGGGAAGTTCCGGTTCCTCGACCTCGACCCGAACCCGACGAAGGAGCTCACGGTCTGGACCGCGGCGATCGCGAGCACCTGGTTCATGACCGGGATCTTCGGGACCGACCAGCTCATGGCGCAGCGGATGTTCTGCTGCCGGTCGGAGGGCGACGCGCGCAAGGCGATCGTCGCGAGCTGGCTCGGAAACGGCGTCACGGCGACGGTCATGCTCGTCGGGGTCGGGCTGTTCGCGTTCTACCGGGCGTACCCGATGGAGGGAGAGACGGCGGCGCTCTTCGCCGAGAACCCGGAGCGGATCTTCCCGATCTTCATCCTCGAGGAGATCCCGGCCGGGCTGACCGGGCTGATCCTCGCCGGGATCTTCGCCGCCGCGATCTCGAGCCTCGACTCGATCCTCGCCGCGCTCAGCCAGACCACGATGTCGGCGTTCGTGCTCCGGGACGGCGAGGCGGCCGCCGCGACCGCGGACGACGAGCGGCGGCACGTCCGCTGGAGCCGCCTGCTCGTGATCGGCTGGGGGATCGCCCTCTGCGGGGCGGCCCAGGTGGCGCGGGAGATCCACGCGTTCTACCCCTCCCTCCTCTTCCTGGCGCTGGCGCTCGCGACGTACACCGCGGGCGGGTTGCTCGCCGGGTTCCTGCTCGCGTTCCTGCCGCTCCGGACCGACGGGACCGGGTTCCTCTGGAGCGCGCCGCTGTCGGTCCTGCTCGTCCTCGCGCTCGTCTGGCCGCAGGAGTGGGCGACCTGGACGCTCGGGGCCGGCGGCGCGGTCGCGGTCGCCACGTGGCTCGTCGTCGGACGTCGCCGCGTCGAGCGCGGGTTCGGGTGGAAGACCGTGTTCCTCGTGCTCGCCGTCGTCGTCCTGTTCGTCGTGCAGCGAGAGGCGTCGTTCCCGACCGAGGGCGGCGGGACCGCGCGGATCGCGTTCCCGTGGTGCGCGCCGGCGGGGACCGTCTACGCGCTCGCCCTCGCCCTCCTCCTCGGCAACCGCCGACCCGCCGCTCCGGAGTCGACATGAACCTCCGCTCGCTCGCCCCGCTCGTCCTGCCGCTCGCCGCGCTGCTCGCGTCGGGCTGCGCCACGCCGTCGCCGCGCGTGGTCGGTCCGGTGCGCGCCCTCTGGGTCACGCGGTTCGACTACCGGACCGAGGACGACGTCCGGCGGATCGTCGCGGAGACGAGCGAGGCCGGCTTCAACACGCTGATGTTCCAGGTCCGCGGGAACGGGACCGCGTTCTGGCGGTCGTCGCTCGAGCCGTGGGCGGACGAGCTCGGCGGGCGCGACCCCGGGTTCGACCCGCTCGCCGTCGCGGTCGAGGCGGCGCACGCGCGCGGCGTCGAGCTGCACGCCTGGGTGAACGTGATGCCGTCGTGGCGCGGCGCGACCCCGCCGAGCGACCCGGCCCAGCTCTGGAACGCGCGCCCCGACTGGCACTGGTTCGACCGGGGCGGGACGCGACAGCCGCTGGTCGACGGGTTCTACGTCAGCCTGAACCCGTGCCTCCCCGAGGTCCGCCGCTACCTGGTCGACGTCTTCCGGGAGCTCGTCGCGGGGTACGAGGTCGACGGCCTCCACCTCGACTACGTCCGGTTCGTCGACGACCTGGTCGAGGCGGACGCGTACCCGCGCGACCCTCGGACCGTCGCGCTCTTCTTCTCGGAGCACGGGCGGATGCCGCGGGCCGAGGGGGACGACGCGTTCGCCCGCTGGAAGGGGGAGCAGGTGACGAAGCTGGTCCGGGCGATCCGGGCGATGGTCGACGAGGAGCGGCCGGAGCTGATCCTCTCCGCGGCGGTCGGCGCCGTCCCCGAGGGCCCGGCCGACCGGCACCACCGCGACAGCGCGGGGTGGGCGCGGGAGGGGCTCGTCGACGCGGTCTTCCCGATGAACTACGCGAAGGACCCGGCCGAGTTCTCCCGCCGCGCCGACGCCTGGCGCCGCCTCGGCTCCCCGGTGCGGGTCGTGACCGGCGTCCACGTCGGCCCCGACCGGCCGCCGGACGTGCTGGCGCGGCTCCTCGCGCACGCCGTGCAACGTTCCCCACACGTCTGCCTCTTCGCGTACTCCTTCCTGTTCGGTGCGGACGGCCGGGCGGATGCGATCGTCCCGCTCGTGCGCGCCCTCGACGCGGGAATCGCCGCGCCGTAGCCGCGCGCGCCCCTCCCGCTCTCAAGCCGGGGGGAGGACCGACCCGATGGGAGAAAAGCGGCACTCCGCGTGCTAAACCGTTTTCCTGTCGTCTCCCCCATCCCTCCGGAGTCCCCCGTGTCCGATCCGAAGACCGCGTCCGATCAGGGTCGTCAGGAGTCGCTCGACGTCGCCGAGGAGGCGCGCGAGACGGAGTGGCACCACCCGAGCTTCGCGGGCGGGCTGTTCGTCGGCGACCTGCGACCGGAGCTGATCTTCCCGTTCCCCGAGCAGCCGGAGGACGACCGGAAGAAGGGGGAGGAGTTCGCGGCGGAGGTCGAGCGGTTCCTGCTCGACCACCTCGACCCGGAGGAGCTCGACGTCACCGGCGACATGCCGCGGGAGGTGATCGACGGACTGGTCGAGCTCGGCGCGTTCTCGATGAAGATCCCCGAGGCGTACGGCGGGAAGGGGTTCACGCAGTCGAACTACAACCGCGTCGTCTCGCGCGTGGCGAGCTACTGCTCCTCGACCGCGGTCTGGCTCTCGGCGCACCAGAGCATCGGGGTCCCGAACCCGCTGAAGATGTTCGGCACCGACGAGCAGAAGGAGCGGTACTTCCCGCGCCTCGCGAACGGCGAGCTCTCCGCGTTCGCGCTGACCGAGCCGGGCGTCGGCTCCGACCCGGCGAAGATGGAGACCCACGCCGAGCCGAGCGACGACGGCGAGTCGCTCACCTACCAGGAGTGGCGCAGCCAGGTCGTCGAGGGCCGCGTCGACACGGCGGTGATCAACACCGGGTCGGGCAAGATCACCGGTGAGTTCACCGACGGCGAGGAGTACAACAC
>JAUIEL010000744.1 GCA_030428825.1 bacterium | reverse complement strand
GCCGTCGTCGACCCACCGCTGGATGATCGCGATCCGCGAGGCGGTCCACTCCCGCAGCGTCGTTTCCAGATAGTCCTGGACCACCGGGGCGCCGTGCAGGATCTCGTTGGCCCACACCTTGGAGCCCATGGGGTGGGCGCGGGAAATCTCCAGCTTGGTGTGGATGTACCGGGTAAGGGCCTCCACCGGATCGTCGCAGTCGTCGAAGGCGGCCGCGGCCTCCAGCCAGATGGTGAAGATGTTGGCGATGACCCGACGGTACAGCGCTTCCTTCGTCGCGAAGTAGTAGTGCAGGTTGGCCTTGGGGAGCCCGGCCCGGGCGGCGATGCGCCGGGTGGTCGCGCCGGCGTAGCCGCTCTCGGCGAACGACGGGGTCTGGATGAAGACGAGCGACGTGGCGCCCGCCGGCACGAAGACCGGGTGCGAGTCGCCGCCGCGGCCGCCGCCCGCGCCCGGCGAGCCGCCGGGCATCGGCGTCATCGCCGAGTCGAACGTGTTGTCGCTCTGGCCGTCGGAGCCGTTCAGGTCGATCAGCCCCTCGATCAGCACCGAGCCGGTCGCCGTGATGATCAGCGGGTTCGACCCGCGCGCGATCAGCTTGGCGTTCGGCGGCAGGTGGAAGTCGGTGAAGTGGAACACCCCGCCCTCGACGACGGTCCCCGGCTGCGCCTCCGGCGTCGCGCCGGAGAAGAGCGGGAACGTCTGGAAGTCGGTGTCGAGGTAGACCGTCACGCCGTCCGTCGGCGGCGGCTCGAAGCGGCCGAGCTCGCCGTCCCCGCCGAAGCCGAACGAGGCCCGCAGGACGTCGTTGTTCCCGGAGTCCCAGCTGGCGAGCTGGAGCCCCTGGGCGGCGATCGACGTGTCCTCGCGCTCGGACGAGTCGAACGTCTCCTCGATGAACGTGTCGACGGCCGCGCCGGGGACCGGGTCGGTCGCGACCCGGTACGTCGCGAGCTTCTTGAACGTCTCCGGCTCGCTCGGCCCGCCCTGCTGGGCGTTCGAGAGCGACAGGAGCTTGTTCGACACCTCGAGGTGGATCTTGTGGCCGAGCGGCAGGTTCCCCGTCGGGTAGAGGAGGACCTTCGCCTTGTTCGGCTCGTTCGACACGAGGACGGCGGTCGCGCCGAGCACCTCGTCGACCGGGAGCCCCTCCGGCGTCTCCACCGCGCGCAGGCGGATGAAGTTGCGGATGAAGTTGACCGGCTTCGTGCTGATCGGCTTGTCGAAGACGACCGTGAACGGCGGCCGCTTCTTCGCCTTGATCTTGGAGAAGAGCCCCGCGGGGTCGGAGTAGACGCTCGGGTGGATCCCCTTCGTCCCCGACGACGGCGAGATCTGCTTCTTCTTCACCTTCGCGGGCTTCTTCGACGCGTTCGAGAAGAAGTCGGCGAGGACCGACGTCGTGCGGAAGGTGAGCGGGACGCCCGCGCTCTTCTTCAGCCCGGCGAGGTTCGAGACCGAGTTCGGGTTCCCGAGCGTCACGTCGATCTTGTACTCGGTGTCCGGGAGCAGCCCCGGCAGCCCGGCGTTCCCCGCCACGTCGGACGTCGTGCCGAACGAGCTGTTCACGTCGACCGTCGGCAGCCGCGGCGTGAAGATCACCTTGTCGCCGTCGACCTCGTACGTGCCGTAGGCGACCTGGCCGACCGGCTGACCGCCGCTGTTCGCGGCGCTCACGCGGATCTGCAGGCCCTGAGCCACACCGGACCCGATCTCGGGCTCGCCGGTGAACTCGAAGACGACGCGCTGCGAGAGGGGAGCCGCCGTCGGAGGAGTGGTCGTCCCGCCCGTACCCGTGATGCTGGACGGGAACCGGACGGCCTTCAGCTTGATGCTTCCGCCGAGCGCAACGGGGGCGAGCGTCGACGTGAGCAGGAGCACACCAGCGAGGGTGCCGATCCGCATGATGGGGATCCTCCGAGGGTGAAAGGGCTTCCGAAGACTCGTCTGGGGCAGGGCGAGACTTCGATTCTTCAAGTATACCGCGCGTTTCGAGGCTCTACCACCTCAGCCGCACACGTCGGGACCGTCGCGACCGCATCGACCGCACGAAGGATCCGGGGCGGAATGCCCCCGTCCCTTTCCGACGTTCACGACGGAGAAGACACGCTCGACCTCGCCCCGACCCCGGGGCGGATCGGCGGCGCACTCCTCGCCGCAGACCTCAAGTGGCTGTGAACCCATGGGTTGCATCACCTCGAGCCGAGCTCCGCAGGTGTGGCAACGATACTCGTAGATCGCCATGCGGGAATGGTCACTCCCGAAACGAACGTAGGTCCCGAACCCGCCGGGGACGCCGGCGGCGCCCCCTCGGTCCAGGTTTCAGAGGCCGAGGACGTGAAAACCGCCGTCCACGTACAGGACCTCTCCGGTCACCGCCCGCGAGAGATCCGAGAGGAAGAAGAGCGCGACGTCGCCGACCTCGTCGATGTCGACGTTCCTCCGGAGCGGCGCCTTCTCCTTGAACAGGCCGAGCATCTTCGGGAGATCCGACACGCCCGACGCCGCGAGGGTCCGGATCGGCCCGGCCGAGATCGCGTTCACCCGCACGCGCCGCGGGCCGAGATCGGCCGCGAGGTACCGGACCGACGACTCGAGCGCCGCCTTGGCGACTCCCATCACGTTGTAGTGCGGCACGACCCGCTGCCCGCCGAGGTAGCTGAGCGTGACGATCGCTCCCCCGCGCTCCTCCATCAGCGGCGCCGCCCGACGCGCCACCGCCGTGAGCGAGTACGACGAGATGTCGAGCGCCTTCGCGAACCCCTCCCGAGACGTCTGGAGGAACTCCCCCTCCAGCTCCTCCTTCTGCGCGAACGCGACCGCATGCACCACGAAGTCGAGCCCGCCGAAGTCGGCCCCGATCCGCTCGAACAGCCGGTCGAGCTGCGCGTCGTCCGCGACGTCGCACTCCTGGACCAGCACCTCCTGCATCGGCGACGCCAGCTTCCGGACCGTCTCCTCGAGACGCCCCCCCTGGTACGTGATCGCCAACCGCGCCCCCTCCCGGGCGCACGCCTTCGCGATGCCCCAGGCGATCGAACGCTTGTTCGCGACACCCAGGATCAGGCCGCGCTTTCCCTCGAGCAACATGGAGTTGGACCTCCGGTGTCCGGTCGATGGGCAGGAGTGTAGAGCGCTGCGCGCGGCAGGGCTACTTCGCTGCGCGAGGCGACGGCCACTGCGCGTGGAGCGTGGGGCCGCGGCGCGGGGCGACGG
>JAUIEL010000743.1 GCA_030428825.1 bacterium | reverse complement strand
GGCCCGACGCTCCACGCGAAGTGCCCGTCGCCCCGCGCAGCGGCCCCACGCTCCACGCGCAGTGCCCGTCGTCTCGCGCAGCGGTGTCACCAACCCGTATCCTCCCTGCCATGCCCCGACCCTCCTCCTCCCTCACCGCCCTGCGCCGCTCCGTCTCCGACGCCGCCGCGCGGCTCGCTCCTTACACCGTCCGCACCCCAACCGAGCGTTGCGACGCGCTGTCGCGGCTCGGCGGCGGCGACGTCCGGCTGAAGCACGAGGCGTTCCAGCGGACCGGGTCGTTCAAGTTCCGGGGGGCGCTGAACAAGATCCTGACCCTTTCCTCGCGCGAGCGGCGGGAGGGCGTCGTGGCGGCGTCGACCGGGAACCACGGGATCGCGGTGGCGGAGGCGCTGCGCGTCGCCGGGGGGGAGGGGACGGTCGTCGTCCCGCGGGGCGCGGCGCGGGAGAAGGTGGCGCGGATCCGCGAGCGCGGGGTCGAGGTCCGGGTCCACGGGGACGACTGCGTCGAGGCGGAGGCGTTCGCGCGGACGCTGTCGGAGGAGAGCGGGCGGCCGTTCGTGTCGCCGTACAACGACCTCGACGTGATCGCCGGGCAGGGGACGGTCGGGGTCGAGCTGGCGGAGGACGTCCCCGGGGTCGACGCGGTGTTCGTCGCGGTCGGGGGAGGCGGGCTGATCGCGGGGACGGCGGCGTGGTTGACGCGAGGACGCCGGCGGCCGCGGATCGTCGGCGCCCAGCCGCGGCGCTCGGACGTCATGCGCCGATCGCTCGCGGCGGACCGGATCGTCGACGTCCCGTCGGGCGAGACGCTCTCCGACGCGACCGCGGGCGGGATCGAGGCGGGGTCGGTGACGTTCGACCTCTGCCGGCGGCTCGTCGACGAGATCGTGCCGGTCACCGAGCGGGAGATCGAGCGCGCGATGCGGTTCCTCCTCGAGGAGGAGCAGGTGGTGGTCGAGGGCGCGGCCGCGGTCGCGGTCGCGGCGTACCGGAAGACGCGACGCCTCCACGCGGGAAAGCGGGTCGCGATCGTCCTCTGCGGCCGGAACGTCGCGAAGGAGGTCGTGCGCCGGGTGCTCGTCGGCTGACGCCGCCTCGGCGCGCGGGGGAGATCCCCCTCAAGTCGAGCCCCTCCCGGCCGATGTAGAGAGGTGGACCCCTCGGCCCGGGAGGGGAAGGGGAATCCATGATCCGGCCGATTCGCATCCTCGCCCTCGTGGCGCTCACGACGTCGCCGGCCGCCGGCGGCGATCCGCCGGTGATCTGGATCCAGAAGGGGGCGTCCGGCCACGTCGAGGCGTACGCCGGGACCGGGCTCCACGCGTCGGCGAAGGTCACCGATCCCGACGGAGACCTCTTCTCCGTCGAGGCGAAGGTGTTCGACGAGGAGACCGTCCACTACGACGGGCCGATGACCGCGGGCTGGTTCTCGCACTTCCATGTCGACCTCCCCGCGCTCCTGCTCCCCGAGAAGCTCCACGCGTTCGTCGTCACCGCGAGGGACGCCGAGGGGAACGAGACGGTCGAGGTGATCGGTCTCCTGCCGTACCTTCCGCCCGTCGTCACCTCCGTGGCGCTCTCTCCCGCCGCGCCGACGGCTTCCGACACGATCCTGGTGACCGCGACGGTCGACGAGGAGCACCCGACCGGCGGGCTGGTCCTCGGGCACGTCCAGGGCGGACTCCACGAGGCGTGGTTCGAGGTCCCGATGACGTGGGACCCGGAGGAGGAGCGGCTCGAGGGGACGATCGACGGGTTGGCGTTCGGCGGGCTGCTCGGAATCGAGGTGATCGGGACGGATCCGTGGAGCTCGTCCGCGCCGTTCGAGCTCGCTCCCGTCTCGGTCCTCCCCGCGGCGCTCGCGTTGGACGCGGTCTCCCCCGCGGCCGGCGCGCTCCAGTCCGGCGTGCCGGTCACGCTCCAGGGGGACGGCTTCCTCCACGACGTCGACGGCGGCACGCTCGTCGTCCGCTTCGGCGACGTCGAGGCCGATGTCCTGCCGTCCTTCCCGAGCGACGAGTCGATCGTCGTCGCCCCCCCCGCCGTGCTCGTCCCGGGGAGCGTCGACGTCTCGGTGACGTGCACCAAGGGCGGGGAGCCGACGAGCGCCGTCCTCGCCGGCGGGTACACGTACCTCCCGGGCCCCGCCGTCGAGTCGTTCGATCCGGGCGGGGCGTCGACGGCGCTCGGGTTCGAGATGCGGATCCTCGGATCGGGGTTCCTCGACGAGGCCTCGGGGACGGAGGTCGAGGTAAGGCTCGGGGGGGTCGAGGCCGCGGCGGTGGAGGTGCTCGGGGACGGCGAGCTGCGGGCGTCGTTCGATCCGGTCGGGGAGGCGCCGGAGGAGCCGGTCGATCTGATGGTGACGACCGGCGGCGGCGTCGCCGTCCTCGGGGGTGCGTTCCGGTTCCACGACGTCCGCCTCCTCCCGGTCGACGGCCTCCCGTTGCCGCCCTCCTCCCCCGCGCGGTCGGTCGCGTTCGTCGGCTGGCGACACGGCGTGGAGGCGGCGGGGACCGTCGCGATCGCGAGCCCGGACGCCCCGGCCGGGGCGCGGATCCTGGCTCACCGGCCCGGGGTCGACGCCGAGCCGGAGTTCCTCGACCCGTCGTTCTGGATGCCCCCGGAGTTCGAGCTCGGCGCGGTCGCCGGTCTCGAGTGTGACTGCAGTCCCTACTTCGGCGCGTCGCACCCCGGCCTCTGGGGAGCGGAGGTCGTCGTCGGATCGCGGTCGGAGTCGACGTACGGGACCGTGGCCGGCGCGATCCACGCGAGGGGGAGCTGGGCGGGGGGATCGCTCGGAGGGCTGGTCCCGCACGACGAGTTCGGGGCGACGATGGCGGCGGCCGTCGACGGCGACGCGGACGGGGTCGCGGAGGTCGTCCTGGTCGGCGCGCCCGGGTCCGGGCGCGTCTACGCGGTCGGCGCGATCCTGGACCAGCTCTGCTTCGCGCAGGTCTTCGCGAGCGCCGAGTTCGGCGACCGGCACGGCGGCTCGGTCGCGGCGACCGTCGTCGGGGGCGAGGTGTACGGCGCCTCGGGCGCGCCGCGCGCCGATCCGGCCGGCGTCGCGGGCGCGGGGACCGTCCACCTGCATCGGCTCTCCGCGCCGTTCCCGTACGGAACGACCTATCTCGGGAGCGTCGACGGGACCGAACCGCAGCAGAACGCGGGGCCGTTCGGCGAGGCGATGCCGATCGTCCTCCTGGCGCCGGCCT
>JAUIEL010000742.1 GCA_030428825.1 bacterium | reverse complement strand
GCCAGCGGGCGCGGCAGACCCGCGGGGTGGGCGACGCCGAGGAGACGTCCGCCGAGCTCGTGGAGGCGGTCCTCGACGTCGTCGATCTCCGCCTGCGAGATCTGCTGGACGTGGAACCCCCGGGTCGACCCGGCGCCGGGAGCGCGCCGCCAGGAGATCCGCGCGTCCGCCGCGGAGATGCCGGAGTGCATCTGCGCCTCGAGGGCGAGGGCGTCGACGAGGTCGTCGTCGGAGAGTCCGCGCAGGGCGCGCCCCTCGAACTCCAGGTCGACGGCGAACACCTCGTCGCTCAGGACGAAAGTGCGGCGCCCGAGGTCGGTCAGGGTCCGCGCGGCCCGCTCGACGCGGTCGGCCAGCGACTCATCGGCCGTCGCGTCGAGGTGGTGGACCGATCGGACCCGGGGGGAGCGACCACCCTCGAGCGCCGCGGCGATCAACGTGTCGCCGTACGAGACGATGAAGCTCGAGGCTCGGGGCATCAGTTCGCCCGGATCTCGAGCTGGAGTTCGGGGTTCCCGCCGGCCACGAGGACGATCGGCGTGATGGCGCTCTTCAGCTCGCCCGTCTCGAGGGAGGGACCCGCCCCGTCCGCGGAACCGACGCCGACCTGCGCGTCGCCGAACACCGAGGCGCCGACCTGCGGGCCGTCCTTCGGGGGATCGGTCTTGGCCGCTACCGTCTGATAGGCGCGCACGACGCGGTTGCCGATCGGCAGGTCCTCGAACTCGAAGATCGCGTCCTCGCCGTCCCAGGTCAGCTCGGGCGGATCGCCCAGGGCCGACACCTTGCCGTCGATCGGGCCATACACGCGGACCGTGATCGTCGTCGCGGCGGGGGTCGCGATCGGACGGACGCGCACCAGGAGGTCGCCGAGGTGGTGGGAGAAGTCCGCGGTGCGGAACACGACGACGAGGTCCTCGTCGTACCCCTCGCCTCCGGGACGGTCGTCCAGACCGTGCGAGGCGATCGACTCGACAACTTCGCCCGGAAGGGCCGGGTTGCCGTCCTGCGTCATCAGGGCTCGGTACGGTTCGCCCCAGCCATCCCTCCATCCGTCGGCGCCGAGCGGCAGCCGGAGGTACGGTCCGCGCCATCCGGCCGGGAGGCGGACCTCCGGATCTTCCTTCGGGGACTGGATCGAGAACGGCCGCACTTCGTCGGGCTTGGTCCAGAGTTCGCGGAGTCGGGTGCGTTCCGGCCCGTCGAGAACGAGCGGCAGTCGGCCGACGTCCGAGACGAAACCCTCCGCCCAGAGGTGTCCGGTCGGGTCGACGATGCCCGTCCGTCCGAGGACGGCATCGCGCGCCGAATCGAGAGCGCGGACCGTCGCCGTCCGGCGTTCCTGGTCGACGAGGGTCTCCATCGACAGCGTCGCGGTCCCGGCGAGGGCGGCGAGGATGAACAGCACGACCAGCAGCTCGAGGAGCGTGAACCCGCGGGCGTGGCGTCCGGTGACGAGGGTCAAGGCAGCGGCTCCCGAAGGTCGGGGACATGCAGGTACAGGACGAGGTCGTCGCCGCAGGCGGCCATGGGCGGATAATACGCATCCGGGCCGGTGCGCGGGATCTGCAGCACGCCATCCGGTCCGGGGGACACGAGGCGGGCGTGGCGGCGCTCCTCGTCCGTGGGTTCGTCCTCGCTCCGCGGGAACGACTGGACTCCGTTCGGGATCTGCAGCACCACGAGGCCGCCCCAGGCGTCGCGAATCGCCGGGTCGCCGGGCGTCCCGTAGACGTCGGGGATGCCGAGCTGGGGCGCGAGCTCGAAGGTGGCGAACGGGGCCCTCACGTACGGGCCGCGCCAGCCGAGACCGGTGATCGGGTCGAAGTCCTGCTTCTTCTTCGGGGCGTCCTCCGGCACGCGCAGGAGGTCCGCCAACACGTCCGGCGGCGCGCCCATGTCCGCCAGGTAGCTCGCGGCGGACGGCTTGTTGAGGCCGACGACGGGGGCTCCGACGATCGCGTCCCGGCACGCCGTCAGCGTCTGCCGCGTGACCTCCTCCCGCGCGCGATCAGGAGCGTCACCGCTCACCGCGATCACCGCCGCGGCGAGGGTCACCAGGATGACGACCACGGCCAGGAGTTCGAACAACGTCGCACCCCTGGCCGTGGTCGGGTCGACTCCGCGTATGGAGAGCGGAGGTCGCGGCATGCGTCAGCCCTGGCGCGCGCCGTTCGGCAGCGACTCGTTGAACTGCTGGATGGTGTAGTCCGACGTGCGGCCGTAGCAGTCGCTGACGCCGACGAGGGTGCAGCGCTCGCCGGTGTCGTACACCTTGAAGAACGCGACGTAGCGGCCGTAGTAGCTGCCGTCGTTCCCCGGGTAGAGCGGCGTGGTCATCATCGTGGTCGGGGTGAGGCGGTTCCGCGGGCCGACGCCGACGGCGACGATCTGCGTCCCGGCCTCGGGGACCCAGTCCCAGTTCGACGGGGTCGTCGTGTTCTGGACCAGCTCGGCCGGGACGAGGCCGCGGAGCGTGCTGTACGCGCCCGAACCGACCTCCATGTTGGTGGCGATCGCGTCGTTCAGGACCGCGGCCGGCATGCCGCCGGAGGACGGGAGGTCGCGGCGGAAGATGCCGCTGTCGTTCGAGTTGACGACGCCGGCGCCGGTCGTCCAGTCGTACACCTCGTGGTCGTGGACCCACTGGAAGCCGGCGCGCGTGAACGAGCGGCGCTGGCTCGAGGAGAGCGTGCCGAGCGTGAGGAGGTTCACCAGGGCGGGGTTGCTGTCGGTCATGCCGCTGATCTGGTCGCCGACCGCGTCGAACTTCGGAACGTAGAGGCCGTCCGGCGTCCCGTCGTTCGTGCCCGGCGTGTCCGGCGTGGTCGACGAACCGCTGGTCGACGCGTCGACGAGGAGCGAGTCGAGCCCCTGCGGGAAGCGCTTCTGCAGGACGAAGAACTCCTGAAGGTTGGCGCCGATGTCCTGCTGGGTCTTCGCCGACGCCGCCATGTCGGTGCTGCGGCCGAGCATCGCCACGGCCGGGATCACGAGACCGGCGACGGTGGCGATGATGATGAGGACGACGGTCAGCTCGACGAGCGTGAAGCCGCGGGGCGGCGTCGTCGAGCGTCGGAACCGGATGCTGTGATTCGTGGCCAAGTGGCACCTCCTGGAGGGACGGGTCGTGGGCGCCCGAGCGGCGCCGTGTGGTGGTCGGAAGAGGTCGGGGGCGAAAAGCACTTCGCCTCGGGCCCCGATCGGTGACATTTGTAACCGATCAG
>JAUIEL010000033.1 GCA_030428825.1 bacterium | reverse complement strand
GAGGGGTGGTCGAGTCGCGCCTGACGGAGGCCGAGTACCGCGCCGCGTGCGAGTCGCGCGCCGCCTCCGGGCTCGAAGTCGTCGAGGTCTGTGGATTCGTCCTCGATGCGCAGGACCTCTACGCCGCGAGGTGGGAGCGGCGGTCCGGACCGCCGTTGGTCGTGCGACATGCGATTCCGTTCAGCGAGACGCAGTCGGTCTGTGACGAGATGAAAGGCGAAGGCTACCGCCCGCTTCGCGTCTCGCGGTACGGCGGGAAGGCGTCCGAGGTCTGGGAGGAGTCTCGCGGCGGAGGATGGGTCCTTCGTAGCTGCCTCCGGGGAGAGAGGGAGTTCCTGGACCAGCGCCGCCGCGTGGAGCCCGGTGGCTTCTGCTTGTCGTGGCTCAGCGTTCGTTCGTACGGAGAGGGGGAGGAGCCCGTGCTCTCCGCGATCTGGACCAAGCCGAGCGTCCCGCGCCAGGTTCGGCCCGACCCGCCGGATGACGCGGATGCCCCGACTCACCCGGGCGAGGCGCAACGATCGCCGCTTCTCCCCGACGACGCGATCCTGCTCCTCGACCAGCACGATGCGTTCGTGGTCAGGACGCGAGCCGACGCGGCTCGGCGAATCCTCGCCGCCGAAGAGAGCTGTGCGAAGGTGTTGGAGCAGTTGGTCGAAGAGCGACGGCGCGAGGGTGACCTCGGCTCGATGGAGCGTGTGCGCTCGTTCCTGGAGTCACCCGACCAGGCCTTGGACGGCCTCCCGGTCCGGGCTCAGCGCGCGATCAACACGTTTCGCGCGAAGCGGAGCCGCGAGACGGACCGCGCGGAGCAGGTGATCGCGAGCGACCGGGTTCGGACGATTCGGGATCTCGAAAGGCTGATGGCACGCGAGACGAGGGAGAACCGTCTTCCGGAGGCCCGTGCCATCCGCTCCGGCATCGACGAGCTCGTCGCGGTCGGGGAGAGGGCCGAGAGCGAGAGGGCCCGTCGCCGCTCCCGAGAGACGCTCGTCGGCGCCTGGGACGTGAAGATCGGGCAGTATCGGGCCGTCTGGACCTTCTCGGAGGACGGCGAAGTCGAGGCGACGGACGTTCGTCTGGGGAAGGCACGCCTCGACGACGATCGCGCGACCTGGCGACTGCGCGGCGCCGACGTGCTGATCGACTGGGCCGGCCTCGAGGACTGGTCGACGTTCAGGCTCCCGATCGAGGCGGAGGGCACCGTCGGGGACAGTTGGCGAGGAGCGGGCTCGGTTCACGCCACGAAGCGTCGGTGAGGCGAGTGGGCGCGTCGAACCTCACTCCCCCTCGACCCCGACCGTCGCCGTGCGGATCGTGATCGGGTCGAGCGGCGCCTCGCAGTAGGTCCGCTGCATCTGTTCCCGCGACTGCGCGCACCGCTCGATCGCGGCGAGCGTCTCCTCGCCGTCGACGACCTCGCCGAAGATCGTGAAGAGGCCGTCGAGCGTCGGGGCGGGCGCGAACGTCACGAACCACTGGCTGCCGTCGGTCCCCTCGCCGGCGTTCGCGGCGCTGACGACGCCCCGTCGGTCGTGGAGGATCGCGTCGTCGAGCTCCGCGTCGACGACGTACCCCGGGTCGCCGGTTCCGGTTCCGAGCGGGCAGCCGCCCTGTGCCATGAACCCGCCGAGGACGCGGTGGAACGACAGGCCGTCGTAGAAACCGGCGCGCGTGAGGTGGATCGTGCTCGTCACGTGCTTCGGCGCGACGTCGGGGCGGAGCCGCACGACGAGCATCCCCTTCGTCGTGTCGAGCCGCCAGAGGAGCGCGGCGTCGGCGGCGAACGCCACGTCCGGCGGCGGCGGCATCCGGAGCCGCCACCCCGGCGTCGACGGGTCGAGCGTCCCGTCCGCCCGGGCCCGCGCGAGCGCCGCGTCGATCGCCGCCAGGACGTCATCCGCCCGAGGTCCGCCGGACGTCCGTTCGGTCGGTCGGGCCGCTCGCTCGAGCGCCCGCGCGGCCGCCTCGAACGTCACCTCCTCCGTCCAGACCACGTCGTGGTCGAACGCGCCGCCGACGAGTTCCCGCGTCGCCGGGGGCTCGGCCGCCGCGGTCGCGCCGCGGCTCGCCGGCCTCCGCGGGGCCGGCGCGAACGGCTTCGCCGTCGGACCGAGCCGGAACCCGACGACCGCGCCGCGTTCCCGGTCGATCCGGAGGAGCCCGAAGAACGGCGCGGCGGCCGGGGCGTCGCGATCGGCGCCTCCGTCCGCGGGCGGCGGGGTGACGTCGACCCGGAACACGACCTCGGAGTGCCGGTCGTTCGTCGCGCGGAAGAGGGCGAACGCGGAGGAGACGTCCGCGCCGGGGTGGAGGCGCCGGACGATCGTCTCGACGCCGCTTCGGTCGACGCCCCAGAGGTCGCCGACGGCGACGGTGCGCGCCGGCTCGGGCAGGATCGTTCGGAACGTGTCGTTCGGAACGGTCCGGGGCGATCCCTCCGGGCCGCCGTGGACGTGGGCGCTCGCCCCCAGTCCTCGCGTTCGCGGAGGGTGCGGGGCCGCCCACCGGGCGACGACGTCGAGCGACCCGTCCGCGGCGAGCGAGAGCTCGACCGGGGACGGGTCGGACGTCTCCGTCGTCGCGGGGAGGGAGAGGGCGAGCGCGAGACCGGCGGCGAACATGGCGGACCTCCCGGTGTCCTGGCCTCGGAAAGAGGCCGCTCCACCCTACGGTCCCCCGGCGCGCGACCGATCCGGTTCACGTCGCCGGGATCGCGTCCTCCCGGAAGGTCGCCGCGTCGAGGATCGACCAGAGGTGCACGAGCGCACCGATGATCAGCGGCACCACTAGGAACCAGAGCGCGTAGCCGATGCCGGCGACGGCGAATTGGATCAGGGCGCGCATCGGACGCGCCTGGATGAGCTGACCGAGACCGGGGACGAAGACGCTGCAGAGGGCGGCGATGACGTTTCCGCTCGAACCGCGAGTGGCCATGGGATTCCTTTCTCTCGTTCCAATGGGGGCGGCGGCACCGCGATCCGGCGCGTCCGCCCGCGAAGGGGAGAGCGATCGACGTGCCAAGTCGGACGGCGCCGTAAGTCCTTGTCAGACGGTTTGCTCCGCCCCCCGGCGGGTCGGCGGCCCGAGCACCGTGTAGAAACTGCAACGCGGGCCCGGTCCTCTCTCGTCCGGTTCCCACGGCGTGGGATAGGCTCGGTCGCCCCGCTGGTGGAGGTCGCCATGAGCCCCGATCGAAACCCCCTTCTCTGTCGCCGGGTCGCCGAGGCGGTCGAGGCGATCCGCGCCGAGCCCGAGCGCGCCGACTCGTTCTGGTCGACGCTCGCCTCCGACTACGCGACGACGTCCGCGCCCGATCCGGCCGTCGAGGCCGCCATCGCCGCCCGCGACCCGGCCGCGGTGGAGAAGATCCTCGAGGACTGGGATCGCGATCGCCGCCCCCGCCCGCTCGAGGACCGCGAGCTCCTGAAGAAGGCGATGAAGGCGTTCCGGAAGCGGTTGAAGCTGACCCGGCTCGACGACGAGTCGCGGCTCGGCGTCGGCGCGACGTCGAAGGGTTCGCCGTCGGCGATCGTCGGGATCGTGCCGCCGAACGACTACCCGGAGGCGATCTGGGCCGAACTCGCGCGGCAGGGTCGGCTCGTCGACTGCAAGGGCGGCATGTACGGACTCGCCGAGGAGGCGGGCTGGCGGAGCTGACCGCGGACTCCTTCCGAGCGTCTCCGGATCACCGCGGACGGGTTCCCGCTCCGCGCTCCCGGACCCGCGACCGCCCCGCGACGTCGCCGAGCGGAACTCACCTCCCGCGCGGGGGATGCGCGCGACGGTCGGCGTCGACCGACGTGAGGCGCCGATCGGCACGGAGGATGCGCGTCCCTCCTCCAGCCCGACCGCAGTGATCGTCGACGAGGTCCGCGGTCCGGAGAGGGTGCCTTGGCGGCGCCGGCGACTCTCTCGTCGCGGGATGGACGCGGCGGGGAGATCGGCCGTGCGCGAGGTCGGCGAGGCCTGCGCCACCGCGCTCCCGGGCCTCGCTCGTCACGATCGCTCCCACGGGGAGCCGACCCCTCCGGCGGCTCCCCGTTTCTCGTCTCGCGGTTCCGCCGTCGAGGACGCCCGGGGAGGGCGATCTTGCGCACGGTCTCGCTCTCGAACGGTCGGGGCTGCTATCCTCGGCGCTCGAGAAGAGGAGAGTCGCTGCCCCCCGCGACCCTCGGGGCCCGCCCTTCGTTCGCGCCGCGAACCCGGGCAAGGCACGTCGGCGCTCGGTCTCCCGAGCCGCCGCGGCGCCGGCCCCGACGGATCCGTCGGCTTTTCCCGGGCAATCGAAGGCGCCCGAACGCGTCTCTCGTTCCGAGAACCCTGCGCGAGGTGACCGATGTTCCTTCGTTCGACCGTGATCCTGTTCGCTCTCGGCGTCCCCGTCGGCTCGGCCGCCGCCCAAGGCCTGCTCTTCGAACTCGGGTCCCCGACCGACGCCTCGGTGCCGTACGCGGCGGCGACGGCGGCGGCCGGCGACGTGAACGGCGACGCCGTTCCGGACGTGATCGTCGGGATCCCGTCCGTCCTCGGGAGCGGCTCCTGGTCCGGACGGCTGGAGGTCCGCTCGGGGGACGACGGACACCTGATCGGCTCGGTCACCGGTGCGGTGGGGGAGCGGGTCGGGGCCGGCGCGACCTCGGCCGGCGACGTCGACGACGACGGAACTCCGGACGTCGCGACGTTCGCGTTCGAGGAGGGCGCGTGGGAGGTCCGGGTCCTCTCCGGCGACGATCTCTCCGTGCTGAGGGAGTACCAGGGCCCGGCGGGGCTCGCGCATCCCATGGGGCTCGCGCGGGTCGGCGACGTCGACGGGGACGGGGTCCTGGACCTCGCGATCGCGTACGACGACGGCGTCCGAGTGCACTCGGGCGCGGACGGCGGGGTCCTCCTGGCGTTCTCCGACTTCGAGTGGTGGAGCATGGCCGGGCTCGACGACCTCGACGGCGACGGTCACGGCGACCTGGCGTTCGGGCGTCGCTCGGACGCGGGCGGTTTCGTGTCGGTCGTTTCGGGCGCCGACGGGACGACGATGCACGAGGAGGGGCTCGAGCTGGGGCTGGAGCAGTTCGGCCGGCGCGTCGCCGACGCGGGGGACGTCGACGGCGACGGCGCGCACGACCTGCTGGTCGGCGTCCCGCGCGGCATCGGAGAGGGGAAGGGGACCGTCCGGCTGGTGTCGGGGATCGACGGCACGCTGATCCGGAAGTGGACGAGCGAGACCCCGGATCCGAACGACGTCGGGAACGACGGGTTCGGGTCCGCGCTCTGCGGCGTCGGGGACGTCGACGGGGACGACGTCCCCGACGTGCTGCTCGGCGCGTGCGACGACGAGTCCCCCGGCGGGGCGGAGGCCGGCCGGGCGACGGTCCACTCCGGGAAGACCGGCCAGGCGATCTTCACGCTCTACGGCGACTCCAAGGCGCACGAGTTCGGGATCGCCGTCGCGGGGTTGGGCGACACGACCGGAGACGGCGTGCCGGACCTCCTCGTGAGCCTCGGCAGCTCGAGCCTGCCCGACGTCCACGCGCGGGCGTTCTCGGGGCGCGGAGGCGACTTCGTTCCCGGTCAGGAGTTGGTCGGCTCCCTCGTCCCGCAGTTCGGCGAGCCGGACACCGACGAGGCGTGGTTCCTCGGGCTGAAGGGGACGCGGCTGAAGGTGAAGGCGACGGTCCTGTCCGGCGACCTGAAGCCGCGCGTGACGGTGATGGACGGGAAGGGGACGTTCCTGGCGAAGCTGGAGTTCGACCCGGCCGACCCGAAGACCGAGTCGTACCGGCTGAAGAAGACCGGCGTCTTCCGCCTCCGCATGCGCGGTCTGAAGAAGGGGGGCCAACCGACGACGGGGAGCTATCGGGTCGACACGGAGTGGAAGCTCCCGAAGAAGTGGACCGAGCTGAGCGTGAAGAAGAAGGCGAAGGCGGGCGAGGCCATCGAGGTCCCGTTCCACGCCCTCCCCGGAACGCAGCTGGACGGGTTGGTCGTCCTGAAGAAGGGGTACGTCGCCTCGCCCGGGGCCTTCCTGCTCCGGCCGAGCGGCGAGGAGGTCGACCTCGCCCCGTTCCTCACGCCGCAGGACGGCGCCTTCGCGATCTCCGGGGTCCCGCTTGCGGAGTTCGGGGAATACCGGCTCCGGATCCCCGCGGGGACCGAGGGGAAGAGCAAGGTGAAGGTCGAACTCCTCCTCGCTCCGCCGGCGGGGATCGGAGAGCACGCGGTGCCCTGACGGCCCCTCCGCCGGGCGGCGGTTTTTTCGGTTGGGAATCGAGGCGGTCGTGACGCGGTTCCGTCGCGTCTCGCTTCGTTCGACCCGAGAGAACCGACACCCGAAAGGAGGTGCCCCATGGCGCCGATGAACCCCGACTCCACGAAGGACGCCCTCGTCTACCTGCTCGCGCTGATCCGGACGTACGGAGACGCCGCGGCGGAGTCCGGCCGGAACGCGCATGGTTGTGTGCGTCGATCCCGGCCGGACGAACCACCTACGGAAGGTCGATCCTGATGCCGTTCGAGGCCGCCGCCCCGAGCGGCGCGCCCGGATCGAGCGAGAACGCTTGAAGCGTGACCGAGCCGGTGGTCGCCGACGGGGGGATGAACGCCGGGAGGAAGATCGACCCGGCCGCCGGCCCGGTCCCGCCGACGAGCGGGAGCGCGAGCGACAGCGGGAACGGCGGGACGGCGAGGAGCGCGCAACCGAAGCCGAGCGGGGTCGAGCCCTCGCCGGCGCCGAAGACGACGATCGCGGTCCCGCCGGGAAACCCGTCCTGGATCGACAGGGCGACCGTCTCGCCCGGCAGGGTGCAGCCGTCGAGGTCGAGCCCGGGGACGAGGCCTCCGGTGCCGGGGCAGCCCGCGCCGAACGACGACGCCGACGGACAGGCGAGCGTGCCGCTCCGCCGCCAGATCCCTTCGTTCCCCGCGACCCAGCCGTTGTCGTGGTCGACGAACCGCGCGACCTCGTACGACGGCAGGTTCGTCTCGGGGAGGGGGACGGTGGACCACGTCTGGCCGCCGTCGGTCGTCTCGCCGACGTAGCCGTTCCAGCCGCAGATCCACGCCGACTGCGGGCCCGTCGCGGAGACGCTCAGGTACGCCGTGGTCGACGCCCCTCCGCCCGTGTTCTGCGGCGTCCAGGTCAGCCCGCCGTCGGTCGTCCGGAGCAGCGTCTTCAGGTAGCCGGTCGCCCACCCGTTCAGCACGTCGCCGAACGAGATCGAGTTCAGGAGGATCGACCCGTTGTACGGTCGGGTCCAGGACTGCCCTCCGTCGACGGTGCGGAAGATGTCGTCCCCGCCGAGCAGGAGGCCGACCTGACCGCCCGGGAAGAAGTGGGCGTCGCGGAAGCCGCCGGTCGAAGGCGGTCCGACCGCGCTCCAGTTCTGGCCGCCGTCGGTCGTCCGGTAGAGGAGGCTCGCGGAGTTGTTGCCGAGGCCGTACGCGAACGCCGTGTTCCCGTCGATGGCCGTCACGCCGAAGAACTGCAGGTACGGGAAGCTCGCCTGGTGCGTCCAGGTCAGCCCGCCGTCCGTCGACCTCGCGATCCGCCCCTCGGTCGGCTGTCCGAGGACCGGCTGCCTCCCCACGATCCACCCTCGGTTCGCGTCGGCGAAGTCGACCCCGGTCAGCTCGCCGTCCGCCCCGAACCCGGTGACCGGCGTCGGCTCCCAGAACGTGCCGCCGGTGATCGTGCGGAGGACCGTCCCCTCGTCGTTCACCGCCCACGCGACCTGGTCGTCGAGCGAGTCGAGGTCGGTCACGTCGCCGATGTCGCCGGTCTGGATCGGGAACCACGACGCTCCCGCGTCGGAGGAGAGCCACATCGAGCCGCCGGTGCCGCACAGGACGGCCACGGTCGAGCTCGCGAACTCGATGTCCCAGTAGAGGTCCTTCGCCGCGCCCGCCGGGTGGACCGTCGTCCAGGTCTGCCCGCCGTTCGTCGTCCGGACGATGTTGCCGCTCTCCCCGACCGAGATCCCGGTCTGCGCGTCGAAGAACCGCGCGCCGTGCGACCACGTCCCCGGCGGGACGCTCGACGGGACCCAGGTGAAGCCGCCGTCGGTCGTCTTCAGGAACGTCGACCCGCCGATCGCCCAGCCGAGCTGCGGGGTGAGGAACTGGATCGTGCTCAGGTACGGGATCGCCCCCGTCGCCTGGTGCGCGAGCGTCCAGGTCTGTCCGCCGTCCGTGGAGCGGATGATCCGCCCGTTGATGCCGACCGCGAACCCGTTCAGAGGGTCGATGAACCAGATCGAGCGGATCGTCGAGCCCGCGGGCGTGGTGACGGCCGACCAGGTGAGGCCGCCGTCGGTCGTGCGGTACGCGACCCCTCCGTTCCCTCCGGCCCAACCCCGCTGGGCGTCGAGGAAGAAGAGGTCGGAGATCGACCCCCAGTTGTTGTCCTGGATCCAGGTCTGTCCGCCGTCGGTCGTGTGGAAGAACCCGCCGCCGGCGGCCCAGCCGCGCTGGGAGTCGAGGAAGAACAGGGCGTTCACGCCGAGGTTGCCGACCGACACGATCTCCCACGACTGGCCGGCGTCGGTCGTGTGGAGGAGCTTCCCGGCCTGGCCGAGGATCCCTCCGGCGGTCGCCCAGAACTCCAACGGGGAGATCGCGGCGACCGACATCATCGAGCTGGGGGCCGGGACCGGGGCCTGCTTCTCCCAGGTCCGTGCTGCGGCGGAGGGGAGGGCGAGCGTCGAGGAGGCGAGGAGGAGCAGGCCGCGGCGGAGTTGGAGTCGGTTCATGGCCGCGAGCAGCGCAAATCGGGTGCCGCGCGGCCTCGCGACGACGGGCCGGGACTTGCGGTGGCGCGCCGGCCGCGCGAGCGTCTCGTCGCGGGACGGTCGGGCGCTCCGGGTCCGGTTCACGGACTCTCTCGCGCGCGCCTCCGCGACGAGGCCCGGCGCTCCCCCCGGCGCCGCCGACCCCGTCTCGACGCCCGATTCCCCTCTCCCGGCGCCGCGCCTATTTCTTCTTCTTCTTGTTCGCGACGACGTTCTTGTACCCCAGCCACCAATGCTGGAGCCCGTACCCGAGGTAATGGTTCGGGTCGTAGAACCCCGACGGCAGCGAATCGAACATCTTCTCGGCGACCTTCAGGAACGACTTCTTCTTCTTCGCCTCGCGGTACGTCAGCGCGAGGGCGGACGGGATCCAGGTGTTGATCCCGGTGTTGTCCGCCTTCGGGTTGACGTACTCGTGGTCGTCGACCGCGATCGCCTCGTGCATCGTCTCGCCGGTCCAGCAGTACTTGAGCAGGTAGCTGGCGATGTCGACCGCGAGCTTCTTGCTCTGCTTGCTGCCGGTCTCGGCGTGGTGGAGGAGCATGCCGTGCATCGCGACGGCGAGCTGCCACGGCAGGTCGTACTCCGCGTCCTTGATGTGGTTCGCGTGCGGCAGGTACCGCGTGACGTAGGCGTACTTCTTCTTCGTGATCGGAGACTTCTGGCGCTTGCCGTACGTCTTCCAGACCGAGTAGACGAGGTCGTCCGCGGACTGCAGGAAGCGCTCGTCGCCGGTCACCAGCCAGATCTTGACGATCGCGCGCAGCCCCCAGCCGACGCCGCGGGTCGAGCCCGGCTGCTTCGTGGTGCTGTAGACCGGCCAGGTCCGCATGCACTCGCCCATCTCCCGGAGGGAGTCGAGGGTCACGAGGTCCCCGGTCAGCAGGTAGTACTCGTACAGGTCGTCGGCGACCATGTGCTCGATGTCGAACCCGTTCCAGCCGTGCCCGAACTGCGGGATCCCGGCGCGGTGCGCGTCGAGCGTGGCGTCGAGCGCGTCGCGGCCGAGCTTGTCGTCGGAGAGGGTCCACGGCGGCATCCCTTCCCAGAGGACGGCGTTCGGGTTCGTCTCGCGGCTGAAGCCGTCGATGTGATACGTCCGCAGGTCCCGCGAGTGCAGCGCGAACAGCTCGTTGATCCGGAAGTCCGCGTACGAGCCGGTCTGGATGAACCGGTGGAAGTACGAGAGGCGGTTGCGCGGCGACCCGGTGGTGTGGGTGTTCTTCGCCCAGATCAGCTCCCCGAACTCGGACCAGCCGAACTCGAAGGTGCCGTCGTGGTTGAACGCCTTCGCGTAGACCTCCTCGAGCTTCTGCTCGTCGAGCGCGATCATCGCCGGCCAGTCCTCCGGCGTGATGTTCGGGTCGAGGTCGCCGTGGTCGCCCCACGCCGCGGTCTTCAGGGTCCACGCGGGGTCGGGGTGCGGGTGCAGCGGCAGGTCGAGCTTCTTGATCGCGTCGCCGACGAGCGGACCGTTCGGCCCGTGTCCGATCACGAAGAAGTCGGTCGTCTTCTGCTGCGCGTCGTCGAGGTAGTGCCACGTCCCGAACTCGGCCGGGAAGATGTCGAACCGGACGCCGGTGCCGCCGTCGAACGCGAACCCCTTCGGGAAGTTCTCGAACCAGTCGCGCATGAACAGCGTCACGGCGGAGGTGCCGCTCTTCACGTAGACGTAGCCGGTCGCTTGATCGCCGGACTCGACCTCCGTGTTCGCGGCGTTCCGCACCGTGAACCCGCGGAACGAGGTCCCGTCCGACAGGTTCCAGTTCACGCCGCCCTCGCTGTCCTGGTAGAGGCGCGACGCGCCGCTCAGCGGGAACGGGACGTCGTCGTCGAGGCCGTAGCGGGCGAAGAACGATGGGCCGCCCATCTTCGCGTCCTCGTCGAGCCCGGTGTGCAGCGCGTACCCTTCGAACCCGATGCTCCCGAGCGGGTCCTCGAGGTAGGCGTTCCGGAGCGTGTGCTGGACGCGCACGTACGGCTTCCCCGCGTAGAACGTGTAGCGGGTGCGGTACTGGAAGAAGTCGCGGTCGATGCCGCTGCCGGCCGGCACCGGCTCGTGCGTCCCGTCGACGCGCACGACCGTCCGGAGCGCTCCCTGCTCTTCGACCGACACGGTCACCGGCGCGGCGGCCGAGGAGTACTCGGCGCCGAAGCGGTCGGTCAGCACGAAGCCGGCGTCCGTCGGCTGGTCGATCAGCTCCTCCCCCTCCTCCACGAGACCGTCCCCGTCGAGGTCGGCGCGGAGCAGGTCGAGGAAGTTCGCCGTCGTGGCGCTGATCCGGAAGTGGGCGGTGCCGGTGTCGACGAACACCCCGCTCTCGTCGGACGTGACGACGAGGGTCGGTCCCGCCGGCTCCTGCGGGTCCTTCCCGTCGCGGCGCCGGACCCGGTACGTCGCCTCGCCGTCGATCGACACGTCGACCTGCGCGTCGACGAGGACCCAGCGGATCTCCCGGTCCGGGTCGTTCACCGACCCCTTCCACCGTTCGAGGACGCGCATCTGCGACGGGACCACCTGATCGTCCGGGCCGAGCAGGACGAGCTGGGACGGGTCCTTGATCTTGTCCTTCTTCCGGAGCGGGAAGGAGAACGTGACCGGCTCGGCGACGCGGAGCTGTCCGGAGACCTCCTTCACCGTCACCTTGATTCCCTCGGCGAGGGAGAGCGACTCCGCGGCCCGTCCCTCCGGCGCCAACAGCACCGAGACGGAGACGGCGAGGAGTCCGAGTGATCGTCGTGACATGAGTTGGGCGAACATGTCCTTGGGCCGTTTCGGCTCGAGTCGGGCATCGGTCTCGCGAAGAGATCCGCAATCCCTCTTCGGACGGGTCGACGGGCGCCCGCCCCCGCGAATCCCGAACGCGGCGGCAACTCGGTCTCGCAAAGGGTTTTGTCGACGATGCCGCGGCGCGGATCTTCCTCATCCTCCGACGCGATCCTCCGAGACCGCGCGCGGCGGCGACTTGTGCGGATTCTCCGGAGAACCTCGAGGTCGTTCGCCCGCGTGTCGCGCGGACGAACACGGTCCGAACGGCCGCGGCTCTCCCGCGCCGCTCGGCGCGAAGCCCTGTAGAACGGAGGGGTGGAAACGACCCGCGAGAACGTCCGCGCCGAGCGACCCGGGACGCGCCGCCGTCCGTCGGTGAGGCGGCTCGTCTCCCTCTTCGTGGCCGTCGGGATCGCCGCGTGCCGCTCGACCCCCGAGCCGCCGCCGTTCGAGGGCCCCGCGGTGACCTTCGAGGCGCGCGCGTTCTCCGGCTCGCCGCTCGGAGGGGGCGCCGAGCCGGGGCCGCCGCCGGAGGAGGAGACGTTCGCCGCGGTGATCGTGCGGGGGGTCGCGACGGAGTCGCTCTCCGAGGACCTCCTCCGCGAAGCGGCGGTGGAGGCCCGGCTCGTCTCTCCGCTCGAGGGGCGGGACCTCCTGCTGCCGACGGCGCGTCGGACGAGCGGCGTGCGGTTCTCGGCCGAGGCGGACGACGTCCGGGCGCTCGAGGAGGCGCTCGACGACGGGACGTTCGGGCGGATCGTCGACCTCGGCGTCGTCCGCACCGCCGTGGCCCCCGGGACGACCGCGGGGGCGCGCCTGTCGAGCCGGCTCCTCCGAGAGGCGTCTTCGGCCGACGCGCCGGTCCGGGAGGAGATCGAGGTCTGGGTGCATCGCGAGGGCGGCGGAGGCGGCGCGCTCGAGGTCGGCCTGGTGCTGGCCGGGGTCTCCTCGCCGGCCGAGGAGGAGGCGCGGGTCGCCCGCCGCGAGCTCGCGCTCTTCCCGTTCGACCCCGGGTCGGAGGGGGACGGCGAGGCGGCGTTCGTCGTGCCGTCCCCGTTCGCGGGCGAGACCGCGGCGATCGTCCTGACCCTGCGCGTCGAGCGGTCGCCGCCCGAGGCGGAGCTCGCCGCGCACGAGGCGGCGGTCGCGCGGACGCGGGACGAGCTGGCGTCCGGGCGCTCGCTCGAGGCGCCGCCTCCCGCGCCGCTGCCGCTCTGGCCGGGGGCGCGGGAGGCGTTGGCGGGGCTCGAGCAGGCCGAGCAGCAGCGGAGCGCGCTCGCGTACCTCGCGGGCCGCTCGGGCGCGGACGTGGCCGAGGAGGTCGCGCTGACCGGCTCCGACGAGATCGTCGATCGCGTCGCCCGCGAGGTCGTCGTCGAGCTCGGGGAGTCCGGGATGCCGCTGTTCGGCGAGGCGCTCACCTGGCTGCTCGAGCGGGCGGCGTACGAGGCGCTGGTCGCCGCGGCGAAGGGGGACGACGTCGTCGCGGAGGCGGTGCTCGTCCGGCACTGCGGCGAGCTCGGCCGCTTCCCGGACGTCCTGCTCCACGCCGTCCGGCGGGCCGACGGCCGGGAGGACCTCGGCCTGCGCATCCTCTCCGAGAACCGGGCGTACCTGACCGATCTCGATCCGGCGGCGCGCGTGCGGGCGTACGACTGGCTCGCCGCGATCGGCGAGGCGCCGGAGGGGTTCGACCCGCTCGGCTCCCGCGAGGATCGCCGCGCCGCGCTCCGTCGGGAGTCGGCGGAGGGGGCGGCGTCGGACGAGCCGCCGGCGGGCGACGACGGGGCCGGGGTCGGCGCCGGACCGGAGGCGGGGGATGAGTGAGGCCGTGACCGGTCCCGCGCCGGACGGCGACTCGCCCGGGGGGGCGCGTCGGTGGCGCCGACGGTTCGTCCGAGGGCTCGTCGTCCTGCTCCTCGTCCTGATCGTGCTCCGCGTCGCGCTCGGCCTCCTGCTGCCGTGGATCCTCGACCGGGTCGCGCGGGGGCACGCCCTCCGGGTCGACGTCGAGTCGATCGATCTCGGACTGCTCGCGGGCGACGTCCGCGTGCGGGACCTCTCGGTCTCCCCCGTCGAGGAGGGGAGCGTCCCGGTCCTCGAGGTCGAGCACGTCGAGGTCGACCTCGCCGTCCTCCGGCTGCTGGTCGGCGAGGCGCGGATCCGGCGGGCCGAGGTCGACGGCGTCGTCCTCCGTCTCGCGCGAACGGCCGAAGGAGGGTGGTCGCCGCTCGATCGATTCGCGGGGCCGCCGGAGGAGGGAGAGGAGGAGCCCGACGAGGAGCCCGACGAAGGGCCCGACGAAGGGCCCGCGCCGGACGCGGGGCCGTTCGACCTCTCGATTCCGGTCCGGATCGACGTGCTCCGGGCGCAGCACGTCCGCGTCCAGGTCGAGGACGCCCTCGCCTCGCCGGCGTTCGTCGGAGAGGCGGAGCTGACGTTCCGAGCGTCCGACGTCGGCGATCCGGAGCGCGACGGGACGTTCGGGTTGACGGTCGACGTGCCCGGCGTGCTGGCCGCGTTGCACGTCCGCGGGAGCGTCGGTGCGTCGGAGGAGCGGCTGACCGCGTCGCTCTCCGCGAGGATGCACGGGCTCGACCTGAGGCCGGTCGCGTCGTACCTGGAGCCGTTCGGAATCGAGCCTCGGGCCGCCTCGACCGACTTCGCGCTCGACGCGAGGGTCGACGCGCGGGCGGAGGGGGAGGCGCGGGAGCGTCTGCGGACGGACCTCGGAGTCTCCGGCGTCCGCCTCGCGGCCGACGGCGTGGAGGCGGTCGGCGTCGATCGGTGGGCGGCCCGGGCGGCGCGGTCGCGCGGGGAGGCGCTCTCGATCGACGAGATTCGCGTCGAGGGGCCGCGGGCGCGCGCCGAGAGGACGGAGGGCGGGGGGCTGCTGGTCGCGGGGCTCCTCGTCCGCGGGCGCTCCGCGCCGGAGGATCCGCCGGACGGCGCGGAGCCCGAGGAGCGCGACGCCGGCTCGCCGCCGCCGCGGCTCGGCACGGTCACGCTCGTCGACGGGCGCGTCGAGTGGCTCGACCGGAGCGTCCGCCCGCCGGTCGACCTCGCGCTCCGCGTCGAGGAGGTGACCGCCGACGCGTCGAGGCTCGGCGACGGCGACGGGCCCGTCGAGCTGTCGGCGCGCCTCGCGGCGGAGCGACTGTTCGAGTCGCTGACCCTCGTCGGGACGGCGGCGCCCCTCGCGGAACGGAAGACGTTCCGGCTCGACGTGGCGACGACCGGCCTCGCTCCGGCGGCGCTCGAGGGGACGCTCGCGGCGGCGGGGATCGAGTCGCGCCTCGAGGACGGGGCGCTCTCGCTGGCGGTCGCCGGCGAGCTCGGGACGACGGCCGCCGGCTCTCCCGTGGTCTCGGCGCGGATCGACGACCTCCGGTTCCGGGACGGCGACCGGGAGCTCCTGCGGGTCGGGACGGCCGGCGTGCGTGACCTCGCCCTGGCGCCGGAGCGGATCGAGATCGCCGACGTCGAGGTCGGCGGCGTCGCGCTCGAGGCGGTGATGGAGGAGGAGGGGGCGGTCCGCGCGCTCGGCTTCCGGTTCGGCGGCGCACCGGCGGGGGGCGCGAGTCCCGAGGTCTCCGCTCCCGTGACGGAGGGAGGGGCGGCGTCGCCCTCCGCGCCGGCGGGCGACGGTCCGCCGCCGGCGGTCGTGATCGATCGCCTGCGCGTCGGGACCGAGGAGATCGCTCTTCGGCTCGAGGGGCGGTCCGACGAGGCGCTGCGGATCGCGTCCGGCACGCTCGACGTCGAGACGCTCGGCTTCGGGCTCCCCGACGCCGGCCCCAGCCGGATCCGGCTCCGGGTCGTCGCGCCGGACCTCGCCGAGGAGCTCGTCGTCGAGGGGACGGCCGGCCCGCGCGACGGCGCGTTCGCGGTCGACCTCGAGGTGCGGGGCGCGGGAGTGACCGCGCGGGCCGCGGCGCCGTTCCTCTCGGGCGTCGAACCGGCGCTGTCCGACGGCGTCCTCGAGGCGCGGGTGGCGGCCGACGTCCGTCTCTCCGACGCCGGGACCACGGCGAACGCCCGGCTGGCCGACGTCTCCTTCCGGGACGGCGGCGCGTCCCTGCTCGCGCTGGACGAGGCGGCGGTCGTCGAGGCGACCGTCGGCCCCGCGCTCGTCGACGTGCGGGAGGTTCGGGTCGTGGGGCTCGTGACCGGGGCGTCGCGCGCCGAGGACGGTTCGCTCCGCGCGGTCGGGTTCCGGTTCGGAGGACGCGAGGCCGGTCGTGACGGGCCGGCTCCGTCGGACGGGTCTCCCGCGCCGACCGCGGCGCCGACCGCGGCGCCGGGGACGGCGCCGACGGGGGCGCCGGGGACGGCGGTGAGGGTCGGCGCGGTCCGCCTGCGGGGGATCGAGGCGGCGTTCGACGACGCCGCGGTCACGCCGCCGACCCGCGCGGCGGTTCGGGTCGAGGCGACGCTCGACGACGTCCTTCTCGGGGCGGACGGCGGGATCCCCTCGTTCGAGGCCGCGGTGGAGGTCGTCGAGACCGGCGCGACGGTCCGCGTCGGCGGAGACGTCGTGTGGGCGCCGGAGCGGACCGAGGCCCGGCTGACGATCGACGGGGAGCGCCTGGCGCTCGGTCCGCTCGCCGCGTACCTCCCCCCCTCGACCGAGGCGACGTTCGACGGCGGGGGGTTCCGGGCCCGGATCGAAGCGGCGGACGCCTCGGCGCCGGGCGGAGGTCGCTCGTTGTCGGTCGACGTCGGCGACGTGGAGCTTCGCCCGCGCGCCGACGGGGCGCCGGCGCTCGGGTGGGAGACGCTCGCGTTCCGGGCCCCGCGGCTCGACCCGGAGGGCCGCGTGTTCGAGATCGACCGGCTGGTCTGGCGGGGGATCTTCGCCGACGCCCGGGTCGACGGCGACGGGGCGCTCCGGGTCGCCGGACTGCGGTTCGCGCCGGCGTCGGCGGAGGGCGGGCCGCCCGCCGCGGCGCCGGCGTCGGAGGAACCCGTCGCGACCGACCGGCCGCCCGCGCCGCCGTCGAGGGCGCCGCTCCCGCGCCTCTCGATCGGGACGATCGAGATCGGGGCCGAACGGCTCGCGTTCCGGGACGAGCGGTCGGAGCGGCCGACGCCGCTGGTGCTCGAAGGGCTCTCGCTCGCGTCGCGGGGCGCCGTGTCGGTCGACCCCGAGAATCCGGCCGCCAGCCCGCCGCTCGAACTCTCGCTCCGCGGCGGAGTGCCTCCGCTCGTCTCGTCGCTCGCCGTCGACGTCGCGTTGTCGCCGTTCGCGTTCGAGCCGGCGGTGGAGGCCGCGCTGGACGCGGACGGAATCGACGGCGCGGCGCTCGCGTCGGTCCTGCCCGCGCTCGCGGGGACGGTCGACACCTCGGAGATCGGTCGAGGGACGTTCGGCGCCCGCCTGGCGGCGTCGGTGTCGGCGCGGCGGCGGGGGCCGCTCGACTTCTCGTTCGCGAACGGGTTCGGGGCCGAGGTCCGGCTGGAGGACGTCTCCCTCCGGGACGAGGCGCGTCCGCCGGAGGAGGCGGAGCTGTTCGGGTTCGACGAGCTGCTGGTCGACGTCGCGCAGGTCGCGCCGTCCGGAGACGTGCACGTCCGCGCGATCGAGCTCGCGAGGCCGCGGGGCGGCGTCGCGCGGACTCCGGAGGGCCTGGTCGTCGCGGGCGTCACGCTCCCGGCGCCGCCGCCGGCGGCGGTCGTCGATTCGGAGGAGACGCTGGGCGAGGCGGTCGCCGAGGCGAGCGAACCGGCTTCGGAGTCCGGCGCCGCCCCGGCCGGTCCGGTGACGCGACTCGATTCGCTCGTGGTGACCGGCGGCGCGTTCCGGATCGAGGACCGCGCGGTCGACCCGCCGCTCCGTCTCCCGCTCCGGGACGTCGAGCTGGAGGTGCGGGACTTCACGACGCGGACGCTCGTGGAGGAGATCCCGTTCCGGTTCGCGCTCTTCCTGCGGTCGGGCGAGGTCGAGCTGCCGCTCGAGGGAGCGCCGCGGCGGCCGGCGCTCGGCGAGGCGTTCGTGACCGGTCGGCTCGCGCTCGCGCCGGCGCCGACGGGGATGGTGAAGGCGAGCCTCTCGGCGCTCGAGCTGTCGAACCTCCGCGGCGAGGCGGCGGGGGCCGGGGTGACGCTGACCGACGGGCTGCTCGACGTCGGTTCGGAGCTCCGGTTCGGCGAGGACGGCGCCCTCGACACGAGGACCCGCGTGACCTTGACCGACCTCTCGCTCTCCGAGCCACCGGACGGGCCGATCTCGCGCTGGCTGAAACTCCCCGCCCCGCTCGACGCCGTGATCTTCGTGCTGCGGGACGCGTCGGGAGCGATCCGGATCCCGCTCGACTTCGACCTCGGCGCGAACGGGGTGTCGCTCGCGAACGTCGCCTCGACCGCGGTCGGGACGCTGACCCGGCTGATCGGGACCGCGGTGGCGCAGTCGCCGTTGCGCGTCGGCCTCGGAGCGGGGCGCCTCGTCGGCCTTGGCGGGGGCGAGGAGGACATCGCGCCGACCGCGTCGGACGAGGTCGCGTTCCCGGTCGCGAGCGCGTCGCCCGAACGGGAGGGGCGCGAGACGATCGCCGAGGTCGCCGAGCGGCTCGCGGCCGAGCCGACGCTCTCGATCGTGCTGACCCACGACCTCGGGCGGGGCGACCGGGAGCGGGTCGCGGAGCGCGCGAACCCGTCGCGCGACGACGCGCTGGCGTTGGCGGCGCGCCTCCGGGATCACAAGCGGGCGATCCTCGACGCGCGGATCGACCGGAAGTCGGAGGCGAGGGCGGCGTTCGCGACCGGGCGCGGCGACGCGGCGCGGGAGGCGCGGGAGCGGCTGCGGGCGCTCGACCGCGAGCTCGTGGCGACCGAGGCCGCGCTCGACCGGATCCTCGACATCGTCCGCCGCGACGCGCCGCGCTACGCGGAACGCCGGACCCGCGACGGCTGCGTCGAGCTCGCGCGCCTGCGCCTGGAAGAGGTCCGCCGCCTCCTCGTCGAGGCCGGCGCGCCGGACGACGACGACCGGATCCGCGTCCGGACGCCGCGCTCCGTCGAGCCGGAGCGGGACGAGGGGGGCGCCGTGCGCATCGACGCGATCGAGCGGGTCGGCGCCGAGTGAGCCGGAGGTACGATCGGGGGATGCGTCCTCGGTTCGCGTCGCTGTCGCTCCTCGTCGCCGTCCTCCTCCCGACCGCCCGCGCGGAGGAGGAGCCGCTCGAGGTCCGGGTGAACCGCGCGATCGACCTCGCCGTGCGGCGGCTCCTGGACGAGCAGGCGGAGGACGGGTCGTGGGGGAAGGACGACAAGGTCCACCCGCACGGTCGGACGGCGCTCTCGCTGCTCGCGCTCCTGCACGCCGGCCTCCCCGCGTCGCACCCGGACGTCGCGCGCGGTCTCGAGTGGCTGCGGCGCGGCCTGGTCGAGCGGCGGGGGACGCGCGAGGGAGGCGCGCTCGCGACGCGGTCGACGTACGAGACCGGCGTGACGATGCTCCTCCTGCACGCGCTCGGGCCGCGCTCGCCGTTGGCCGCCGAGATGGACCCGCTCGCCGAGTGGCTCGCTCTCGTGATGAACGAGCCGGCGAAGCTGTGGGGATACCCGACGGGGGATCCGGACCTGTCGAACACGCAGTACGCGCTGCTCGGGCTCCGCGCCGCGTCGCTCTACGACCGGGCGCCGAAGGGGGTGCGCGAGGTCTGGGCCGACGCGCTCGCGGGGATCCTCCGGTGCCACAACGCCGACGGCGGGTTCTGCTACAAGCCGGGCTCGCGCACCTCCTCGTCGATGACCGTCGCCGGGCTGGCGATGGTCGAGCTCTGCCGCCTGGAGCTGAAGGGGTACGGGAAGGCGGGCAAGGACCTGCGCGAGGCGCGGAAGGCGGTGAAGCGGGCGCAGGAGTGGATCGACCGGAACTACACCGTCGAGGCGAACGTCGACGGGATCTCCCGCAGCGAGATGAACCTCCACTACTACCTGTACGGGCTCGAGCGGTACGCGGTCTTCTACGGACTGGAGGAGGTCGCGGGGGAGGACTGGTACGACGACGGGGCGAACTTCCTGATCCGGCAGCAGGCGGACGACGGCGGGTGGGGGCGGACCGAACAGACCTGCTTCGCGCTGCTCTTCCTGCGGAAGGCGTCGCTCACGATGCCGGCCGAGCGGGACGGCGCGGGAGGGGAGGCGCGTCGCGAGGACAACCCGCGGCTCGAGGGGTACGGCCTGACGCCGGATCGCTCCGCGCCGTGCATCCGCGAGTGGCTGGTCGCCGGGTCGTTCCCGTTCGACCGGGCCGCGGACGACGGGCTGACGATCGACTTCGTGAAGGAGGCGCGCGTCAAGCCGAGGGCGGGAGGGCGGGCCGGTCGGAAGCGGTGGTCGGCGTTCACCTCCGAGACCGACCTCGTCGACCTCCAGGAGGCGGGCGACGGCGCGGGGACGGTGAACGCCGTGACGTACGCGTTCACCTGGATCGAGTCGAACGCGCCCCGCGACGTCCTGCTCTGGCTCGACGCCGACGACGGCGTGCGCGTCTTCGTCGACGGAGCGCTCGTCCACGAGGACCACCATCACGACCTGAAGACCGAGATTCGCGTGCCGCTGTCGCTCCCGAAGGGGCGCGTCGGCCTCCTCCTGAAGATGGAGAACGCCGACTACTACTGTCGCGTGATGGCGCGCTTCACCGACCCCGAAGGGAACGCGATCGACGGCGTCACCTGGACGACCCGCCCGTAGCGGCGCGGACGTTCACGGCCCGTCGAAGCTGTTCCCGACGTAGTAGTTCGCGCCGGGACCCGCCTCGTCGCTCAGGGCGACGCCGCCGCTCTTCTTCACCTCGTTCCCGACGAAGGCGTTGCCGCTCCCCGCGACCCGGATCCCCTCGGCGGTCGGCTTCTTGATCCGGTTGCCGGCGACGAGCGCGCCGGTGGCGTTGGGGGTGAGGTCGATCCCCCGGTCGGCGGCCGACTTGACGCGG